>JANNFM010000172.1:0-4799 GCA_031379795.1 Alphaproteobacteria bacterium | reverse complement strand
AAGGCCAGCGTCTTGGACTGCGGCGTCAAAATCGGGGCGGGGCACACCTATTGCCACCTCGGGAACTTCCGCCCAGCTAGGATACACCCATGCCTTAGATACATATGCGGGTGCGTCGAAGACCCACTTGTTCTCCAACTGCGGATAGAAGGCGCTTGGTTGCGACCGCTTGGCAGCAGGTTTGTATAGTTCGTCCAGAATGAAGAAGCTGATGATCGCGCGGCCACCAGGTTGAAGGACGCGGCCCACCTCATTTAGATAGAATCGCCAGTCTTCTTCACGCAGGTGAGTCCAAACCGAAAGCGCCGTGACTAGGCTGTGGCTGTGATCCGCAATGGGCCAAGCCTTTGGTTGACCGTCGATTTCCTTGGCGTAGTAGCCATTCGACGCCTCCGTGTGCAGGAACGATACGTTGGACTCGCGGTACTCTTTACGGCAAATCTCGATGAAACTCTTGCCAACGTCTAAGCCAAGATAGGTGTCATCGGACGTAAGGTAGGGCTTCACAGCCAAATATAGGCGACCGACCCCGCAGCCGACATCCAGCATCCTTACAGGTCGTTCGAGCAGATTCTGGAAGATCAACGACTGGAATATGCCAATCGTATAACACCATTCGCCATATGTCGTCGTGCCTAACCCACCGCCACGTCGCGATGACTCGGGAATGTGCGAGAGCACCGCTCCACGCGACATCTGATTGCTTTCCACGATCCGGAAGAATTTCTCAAGCGGCCCATATAGCGTACGGGCCGCTTTTGATTTGATCTTAGTCCACATGAAATCCCCCGACGATGACACCTTTGTATGCTGTCCAAGACACACTCTGCCTATGCATACTTAAGGATTTATCCTCGGTGCGACAACAAAAACGACCAGCCATCGAGTGGCGACAAAAGCCTATCTGACTGTAGCGATTAGCAGCAGGAGAGCCACAGCCGTCACCGTCTTCTACGTCGGGGAGCCTGGACGCTTCAACGGCCCGGCCCGGGCGGCGTCGATGGCGGCGCGCAGGGCCTCCATGTCGGCCCCGGGAATGATCTTGTCCCCGATCACGAACGCTGGCGTGCCGTCGATGCCAAGCGACCGGGCCAGGTCATGGGTATCGGAGATCTGGCGCTCGATGGCAGGATCGGCTGAGGCCCTGCGGGCGGCATCGGGGTCCACGCCCGCCGACCGGAATGCGCGATCAATGCTTTCTGGATTCAGGGGTTTTTGCGCCATAAGCGCATTGTACAGCGCCACGCCCTGCGGTTTCGCGCCCGGGGTCAATGCCATCCGGGATGCAGCGATGGAATTTTCGGTCTGGAAAGCGAACTCCTTGAACACGAACCGCACGTCCGGATTGCTCTTGATCAGTTTGACTACCTCGGGTGCGGCCAGTTTGCAGTAGCCGCAGTTGTAATCGTAGAATTCCACGACTGTGATCGCGCCGCCGGGGTTTGCGACGAGATCGCGGGGGTCGCGCTCCAGCCGTTGGCGAAATTTCTGGACGGCGTCCTTTGACGCGGTCTGTTGCTTGAGCTGTTCTTGCGCCTCCAGCTTTGTGGCCATTTCCTTCAGCAGTTCGGGATGGGCCAGCAGGTAGCTGCGAACCTTGGCGCCGAACGCGGCGTCTTCGGTTTTCTGGCAGCCCGCGATGGCCAGGGCGGCGGCCAGTGTCAGGGCGAGGGGCAGGGTCAGTTTCATAGGCTTCAGATAGTCGCTCGCTGCGCCGGGCTCAATGTCCGCTGTGCGCGACCAGGCCTTCGCGCGCCAGACTCCGGAGATCCTCGCGGCTGGGCTCGGACACCAGGAAGATGTCGGTCGCACGGCGCCACTCCGGGGTGCCCTTGTTCAACATTTCGCGGGCACGCATGGCAAACACCCGCGCCTGACGTTTGTCGCCGATGTTGAAGTTGTACTCTGCCGTCGCCAGGCGGGCGAGGCCGTCCTGGCCCAGTTTGTCATGGGCCTCGGCCAGCAACCGCCAGGCGACCGCGTTGTCTTCTTCCTGGGTCAGCGATTTGCGCAGTTCGTTGACGCCTTCGGCGACCTTGGCCTTGTTGTCGAGGGCGATCAGGGTCTGGCCCAGGTTGATGCGCAGCAGCGGTGCATCCGGCTTCAACGCCACGGATTTCCTCTGCGGGGCCTCGGCTTCTTCAGTGCGCCCGAACTCAAACAGAATCTGTCCCTTCAGCTCCCAGAGGTAGGGGTTCTGCGGTTGTTCGGTCAGCAGGACGTCCAGCAACTTGAGCGCCTTGTCTGGTTCCTTCAACTGGTAGTAGGCAATCGTCCGCGCATATCGGGACGGATAGTCGGTCGCCTTTTCAGCGTACTTGTAGATCGCCGTCTGGGGATTGAGGAAGGCGTCCAGCTTGGCTTTCATGATGGCGTGTTCAGCCATAGCCTCGGGGCTGTCGACCTGATTGTAATGGGGTTGCTTTTCGATCCGGCGGCGCAGGGCTTCTACGCGATCGGAGGAAATCGGGTGGCTTCGGAAATACGCGAAACGCCGCGCCTCGTCGAAGACCTCCTGGTAGCGGAAATTGTCAAAGAAGTCGGCAAGCCCCTTTCCGGAGAGGCCAGCCTTGTCCAGCAAGGTCGCGCCAGCCTGATCGGCGCGACTCTCCTGTTCCCGGTTATAGCCAAGCGCACCAATGGTTCCGAACATGCTGGCGCTGCTGGCCAGGCCGATTGCGGCTTCGGGCGCGCCAGCGATCGCCGCGAGGACGCCCAGGCCCATCGTCAGAAGGTATGGCTTCAGACCCGCCTTGTTCAGATCGTCCGAGCGAGCGCTGTGTCCGCCGGCCAGGTGGCCCACTTCGTGCGCGATGACGCCCTGAAGTTCATTGGGGCCGTCCGACTCGAGAATCATACCGGTGTTGAAACCCATCACCCGGGGCGCGGCGAAGGCATTCAACTCCTTTGAGCCGACCAGCAGGATCTCGACACCTTTCGTGTCGATGCCGGCCGCCCTGAGAATCGGCTCGGAGTCACGGCGCAGAATTTCCTCGACCTCGGTGTCACGGATCAGGGACTGCGCTGCGGCGACGGTCGGGGCCACAGCCACCGTCGCCGCCAGGGCGACAACGATGGCCATTCTTGAGACCGATCTGGACAGGGAGATCATTCGCAAACTCTCTTGACGGTCCCCACCCTTGACCAATGCTAGTGCTTTAACCGCGTCTCCACCAGCCCTTGCGCGGGGCAGGGGCCGGACCCGAGATTTCGTTCGGATCGGGCTCACGCGGCGCTGGCTCTGGCTCGGGCGCCGTTGCCACGGGTTCAGGCTCTGGTTCTGCGACGGGCGTCAGCGCTTCGGTCTCCGGCGCCGCGACCTTTTTGGCCCGTGACCGTTTTGGCTTGGCAACCGGCGCATCCTCGACAGCCTGCACCTCGACAGCCACTTCCGACACCGCCTCGGCAGGGGTCTCGATCACTGGCTCTGGCTCGACGGCCGGTGGAGCCAGGGCTTCGACTGCGCCTTCGGCACTCGTCTCGCTGCGGTCGCGATCGCGTCCCCGACCACGACTGCGACGCGCCCGCTTGGGCTTGTCTTCGGCGGCGGGCAGTTCGACCCACATGTCCACGTCATCTGCCGGACCGGATGCTGCCGGTGCCGGTGCCGGTGACTGTGCCCGGTCTGGGCGTGGCACCGGTCGTGCGTCAGAGACTGGCGGAGCCAGCGGCTTCAGGTCGTCGGCCGGATCGTACCAGACAAACGGGTCGTCACCGTAGGGCACCCAGGGACGAACCCACGAGAAGCTGTCCTGCGGACGGGTATCCTCGCGCATGCGACGGCCGCCCCGGCGACCGCGACGGCGACGGCGGTTGGCTGCGTCATCCTCGCCATCCGCATCCGCGGCCTGGGTGGGCGCGGCGGGCGCACTGGCCTCGCGTTCGCCGGTCCGGGGTTCATCACGACGTCCACGCCGCCGACGGCGACCGCGACGGCGACTGTCGTCTTCCTCGTCACGAGGTGCAGTCTCGCGATCAGCGCGGGCGTGCGCGTCGTCATCGTCGGTGTCTTCGGCCTCCAGGGCCGATTCGTCCGCCGCTTCCTCGTCGTCCTCGTCCTCGTCCTCGTCATCGAAGACCTCATCGTCGAGGTCATCTTCGGCCGACGGCTCGAACGCCTGGACCGGCGCTGCCGACAGGGACGCCAAATGATCCGGCCGCATCTCCATGGAGGTGCGCTCGATCACGTGGTCGGCGTGGGCCATCTCGTCCTCGACCACAACGGTGACGAACAGGCTCAGGGCCTGGAGCAGCCGCGCCAGATGGGCGCGCTTTTCGTTCAGGATGTAGAGGCCAACGGCACGGGGAACCCGCAGGCAGGCCTCGCCGCCACCCTTCAGGGCTTCCAGTTCGAGTGCACGCAGAGCGGCCAGGGCGCTGGATTCAACCGAACGAACCCGTCCTGTACCCGCGCAATGTTCGCAGACGTGGGTTGTGCCTTCCAGAACGCCGGTGCGGCGGCGCTGACGGCTGATTTCCATCAGGCCGAACGGGCTGATCCGGCCCATCTGAACCCGGGCGCGGTCGTCCTTGAGGGCGTCCTTCAGTTTCTTTTCGACAGCCCGGTTGTTCTTGGCTTCATCCATGTCGATGAAGTCGATGACGATCAGACCGGCCAGGTCGCGCAGCCGCAGCTGGCGGCAGGTTTCTTCCGCCGCTTCCATATTGGTCTTGAGCGCGGTGGCCTCGATGTTCCGTTCGCGGGTCGACTTGCCAGAGTTCACGTCGACCGCGACCAGGGCCTCGGTCTGGTTGATCACCAGATAGCCGCCGGACCGAAGCGGCACGACGGGCGAATA
>JANNFM010000401.1:0-30910 GCA_031379795.1 Alphaproteobacteria bacterium | reverse complement strand
AGCTGACCAACGAACTGAACATGCTCGAAGCGGACATGCGGCGGTTCATCAATTTCAAGAAGCCGGACTTTGTCGGCAAGGCCGCGACCCTGAGCGCGCCCGACCGACCGCTGCGGATCGTCTACTGCGAACTGGACGCCGCCGGGATCGACGCGCGCGGCGCCGCGCCCGTGCTGGCGAGCGGGCGCGGCATCGGTCTGACGACCTCTGGCGCCTATGGCCATCGGGTGAAAAAGAGCCTGCTGTTTGCCTGCGTCGAGCCCGAGTTTGCCGCGCCGGGATCGCAGTTTGAGGTCTATGTGCAGGGCGAGCATCGTACCGCGACCGTGCTGGAACACCCGGCTTACGATCCCGACAACCTGATGATGAAGGTCTGAGCGCCGTGGCCAAAGACCTGCCCTCCCGAGCCCGGGTTGTGATCGTCGGCGGCGGCGTGATCGGCTGTTCGGTGGCCTACCATCTGGCCAAGATCGGCTGGAACGATGTGGTCCTGCTGGAACGCAAACAGCTGACCAGCGGGACGACCTGGCATGCCGCCGGACTGGTCGGACAGCTGCGGCCGTCGATCAACATGACCAAGCTGGCCAAATATACCGGCGAGCTCTACCGCGGGCTTGAGGCCGAGACCGGCCAGGCGACGGGCTATCGCCAGTGCGGCTCGATCTCGATGGCCACCAATTCCGAGCGATTTGAGGAGCTCAAGCGCAGCGCCTCGATGGCCAAGGTGTTTGACCTGCCCGTAAACGTCATTGGGCCGGACGAGATCAAGGCGCTCTATCCGATCGCCAATGTCGACGACATCGTCGGCGGCATTCACATCCCCAGCGACGGCTACGCCAATGCCGTCGATATCACCCAGGCCCTGGCCAAGGGCGCGCGGGCCGGCGGCGTTCGGATCTTCGAAAATACCAAGGTCACCAAAATCCGCCAGGACGGCGAGCGGGTCACGGGTGTCGAGACCGACGAGGGTCGCATCGACGCCGACTATGTGGTGCTGTGCGGCGGCATGTGGACCCGCGACCTGGCCGCCAGCGTCGGGGTCACGGCGCCACTGCATGCGTGTGAGCATTACTATGTGCTGTTCGAGGGCGTTGAGGGCCTGTCGCCCCAGTTGCCGGTGCTGCGGGACTACGACTACTGCGCCTACTACAAGTATGATGCCGGCAAGCTGCTGGTCGGCGCGTTCGAGCCCAACGCCCGGCCGTGGGGCGTTGACGGCATCTCGGAAGATTTCTGTTTCGATGAGATCGCCGGTGACTTCGGCCATTTCGAGCCGGTGCTGGTGGACGCCATGCGCCGGGTTCCGGCGCTGGAAAATGCCGGGATCAAGAAATTCTTCTGTGGGCCGGAGAGCTTCACGCCGGACGTCCGCTATCATCTGGGCGAGTCCGCCGAACTGAAGAACTGCTTCGTGGCCGCGGGTTTGAATTCCATCGGCCTGCAGTCCGCTGGGGGCATCGGCAAGGTGATGGCCGAATGGATCCGCGACGGGATTCCACCGGCCGATCTCTGGACCGTCGATGTCCGGCGCAACATGCCGTTCCAGATCAATCGCAAGTACCTGCGTGAGCGGGTCAGCGAGAGCCTGGGCCTGCTCTATGCCACCCACTGGCCGTTCAAACAGTACGAGACCGCGCGCGGGGTCCGGCGCTCAGCCATCCACGATCGGGCGGCGGCGGCGGGGGCCTGCCACGGCGAGGCCTATGGGTGGGAACGTCCCAACTGGTACGCGCCGTCCGGGGTCGAGCCGAAGTATCAGTACAGCTATGGCCGCCAGAACTGGTTCGAGCACAGTGCGCGCGAGCACCGTGCCGTGCGCGAGACCGTCGGGCTGTTCGACCAGTCCTCCTTCGCCAAGTTCAGGCTGGAAGGCACTGACGCCACCGCCGTCCTCAACCAGGTGTGCGCCAATGACGTCGATGTTGCGCCGGGTCGGCTGATCTACACACAATGGCTCAATCCCGCCGGCGGCATTGAAGCCGACCTGACCGTGACGCGCCTTGAGGCGAACGCCTATCTGATCGTCACCGGCGCAGAGACCGAGACCCGGGACTTCAACTGGCTGAAACGGCATATCCCGCCGGATGCGCGGTGCGTCTTGACCAATGTGACCTCGGGCATGGGGGTGATCTCGATCATGGGCCCGAACGCCCGCGCGCTGCTGCAGTCGCTGACGCCGAACGACATGTCTGACGCTGCGTTTCCCTTCGCCACCAGCCAGGAGATCGAGCTGGGGTATGCGATCGTGCGCGCGTCCCGGATCACCTACGTGGGCGAGTTGGGGTGGGAACTCTACATCCCCACCGAGTTCATGACCGGGGTCTACGATGTGATCGTTGAAGCGGGTCCCGCGTTCGGGCTGGTTCACGCCGGCTACCATGCGCTGAACTCGCTGCGCATGGAGAAGGGCTACCGACACTGGGGCCACGACATCACGGATGAGGATACGCCTCTGGAGGCGGGCCTCGGCTTTGCGGTCAAGCTGAATAAGCCCGGCGGCTTCATCGGACGCGACGCCCTTGTGCGCCAGAAAGCCGAAGGCTTGAAACAACGCCTGGTGCAATTTCTCCTCAAGTCGCCAGAGCCGCTGCTCTATCACAACGAGCCGATCTGGCAGGGCGACGCCATCGTCGGCTACATCCGCTCCGGCATGTTTGCCCATACCCTGGGCGCGGCCGCGGGCCTCGGATACGTGGCGACCCCGGAAGGCCGCGCGCCCGACCTGGACGGCTTTGAGATCGAGATCGCCGGCGTGCGCTATCCGGCCACCGCCTCGCTTCGCCCCATGTTCGACCCCACCAACACCCGCATAAAGCAATGACCATGACACGAGGTATCGCGATGGCCGACACCGCCGCCCCGCTGATGACAAGGCTCGCCGCCAACACTCAGGTTGGCTACAGCTTTGACCGTGAATTCTATTGCAGCGACGAGGTGTTCGCGGCCGACATGGACCGCGTCGTGGGACGCAAATGGACCCTGGCCGGACACATCGATCGCATCCGCGAGCGGGGCGACTACTTCCTGTTCAAGATCGGCGACGAACAGATCATCATCCTGCGGGAAAACGAGACCTCGGTCCGCGCCTACTACAACGTGTGCCGTCATAGGGGCTCGCTGATCTGCACCGAAGACTCAGGCCACAAGACCCGCCTGACCTGTCCCTACCATGCCTGGACCTATGGCCTGGATGGCGCGCTGGTGGCAGCGCGGCTGATGCCTGAGGATTTTGTCAAGGAAGACAATGGCTTGCTGGCATGTCACGTCCGGGTCTACTTTGGCCTGATCTTTATCAACCTGTCGGTAGGCGAGCCCGAGGACTTCGACGCGACGTTCGGCGATCTGGCGCCGTTTCTGGATTTCCACGGGTTCGCGGACGCCAGGATTGCGCACCGGGCGTCTTATCCCACCACGGCGAACTGGAAGCTGGTCGTCGAGAATTTCGTGGAATGCTACCATTGCCAGCCAGCACACCCCGAGTTCTGCTCGATGCACCCGCCTGAAGCGCTGGTAGCGTGTGGAGCTGGCCCCAGCTCGGGGCCCGCCGAGGCCGTCGCGCTTTACCAGCCGGTCCTGGAAGCCTGGGAGCAACACGCCGCAACCCTGGGCCGGCCCGTCGGCACCGTCGACGATGGCCCGGAGTCTTCGCATCTGCGCCTGCTGATCCAGCGGACCCTGCGCGAGGGTTTCGAAACCGAGACGGAGGACGGGACGGCGGCGTCCAGCCTGATGGGCAAGCGGCTGGGCTGGGACAAGGGTCGGATGCACCTGTCATTCACGCCCGTCAGCCACATCGTGGCCGACAATGACTTCGCCATCCTGTTCCTGTTCACGCCGCGCGGCGCGATGGAGACCGACGTCGATCTGATCTGGCTCGTGGACGGCAAGGCCACGGACTACGACGTCGACAAGATGATCTGGGCCTGGGACGCCACCACCAAACAGGACAAGGTGATCACCGAGCACAACCAGGCCGGCATCCTGTCGTCGCGCTACAAACCGGGGCGCTACTCCGACCAGGAACGGCGCGTCATCACCTTCCAGCAGTGGTACCTGCGCCAGTTCGGTCTGGTGCGCGCCGACTAGGTCCGCCGCCCAGGAATCAGGCCGCGGCTGCCAGTTCCGAAGCCTGATTGATGGCCTGCTTGGCGTCCAGTTCGGTCGCTTCGTAAGCGCCGCCCACCAGGGTCGCGCCAATGCCGGCCTGCTCCAGCTGATCGAACAGATCGCGCTTCGGCAACTGTCCCGCGCAGACGATCACGGTGTCCACCTCGAACAGCACCGGCTGGTCGGCGACCCGGGCGTGCAAGCCCAGGTCATCGATCCTGAGGTACTCGACCGCATTGATCATCTTGACCCCCCGACGCTGCAGCGTGAGCCTATGCGTCCAGCCCGTGGTCTTGCCCAGCGACCGGCCCATGGCGTCAGACTTGCGTTGCATCAGGGTGACCTCGCGGTCCGATCTGGCGACCTGAGGCATAATGCCGGTGACGCCGCCGCGCGGGTGGCCCGCGAAATCAATGCCCCACTCCTTGGCGAATACGTCGATGTCCATCGAGGCCGAGACGCCCGCGTGGGTGATCAGTTCGGCGACGTCAAATCCAATGCCACCCGCGCCCATGATCGCGACGCGCTTGCCGACAGGCCGGCGACCGAGGATGACGTCGATGTAGCTGACCACCATCGGGTGATCGATACCCTCAAGCTGCGGCGTGCGCGGTTCGATCCCGGTGGCGATGATCACGTCGTCATACCCACCGGCCTTGAGCTGAGCCGCGTCGGCTGTCGTGTTCAGCTTGAGGTCGATACCCAGCACCTCGATCCGTCGGCGGTAGTAGCGCAGGGTTTCGTCGAACTCTTCCTTGCCGGGGATGCGACGGGCCAGGTTGAACTGGCCGCCGATGTCGGCACCCGCTTCAAACAGGGTCACCCTGTGGCCGCGCTCGGCCGCTACGGTGGCGTAGGCCAGCCCCGCAGGCCCGGCACCAACCACGGCCAATGACTTGGCTGCGGTGGTCGGCGGATAGTTCAGCTCCGTCTCGCGACAGGCCCGGGGGTTGACCAGGCAACTGGTGAGCCGGCCCGTAAAGGTGTGGTCGAGGCAGGCCTGGTTGCAGGCGATGCAGGTGTTGATCTCGTCCTCGCGCCCCTGAAGGGTTTTGAGCACGAGGTCCGGATCGGCCAGCATGGGTCGGGCCATGGAGATCAGATCGGCGTCTCCGCGCGCCAGCACCGCCTCGGCTACATCGGGCATGTTGATGCGGTTGCTGGTGATCATCGGGACGGTCAATTCCTTGCGCAGACGCCCGGTCACCTGGGCGAAGGCGGCGCGTGGCACCATGGTCGCGATGGTCGGAACCTGGGCTTCGTGCCAGCAGAAGTGGGTCGAGACGATGGTGGCGCCGACCTCGACCACGGCCTTGCCCAGGGCCACGACCTCGTCCCAGGCCATGCCGTCCTGCAGCATGTCCATCGCTGCGATGCGGAAGATGACAATGAAGTCGGGCCCAACGGCCTCGCGCACGCGGCGCACCACCTCCACCGGGAAGCGCATGCGGTTCTCGAAGTTGCCGCCCCACTGGTCGGTGCGCTGGTTGGTGCGCTCCACCAGGAAGGTCGACAGCAGATAGCCCGCTGAGCCAATGATCTCGACCCCGTCGTATCCGGCCAGCTTGGCCATGGCCGCGCAGTTGGCGAAATCGCTGAGCTGCTTTTCGATTCCTTCCGCGTCCAGTTCATTGGGCACATTGGGCGCGATCCGGGCCCGGATCGCCGACGGCGCGACGCTGTCAGCTGAGCGGGCCAGCGAACCCGCGTGCAGGATCTGCAGACAGATTTTCACGTCCGGATCGGCAGCGTGGACGGCCTCGGTGACCGTGCGATGTTGCTCGGCCTCCTCAAGGGTCGCCAGCTTGGCCCCGCCGCCGGCTTCCCGGTTGGGGCCGATGCCGCCGGTGATGATCATGCCGACACCGCCCCGGGCCCGCTCGGCGAAATAGGCCGCCTGGCGAGCGAAGCCGTTGGGGATGTCTTCCAGCCCCGTGTGCATCGAGCCCATGATGACCCGGTTCTTCAGCTGGGTGAAACCCAGATCCAGCGGGGCAAACAGGTTCGGGTACTTGGTCATCGCGTTCATGTGGGGACCTGTCATTTGATCGGCGTTATCGGGTCAGCAAGCCTGGCCGTCCAGCCTTTGCTGTGCCTTACCAGGTGTCGATGTAGGGGTACTTCTTGCCTTCACGATGCGGCGTCGGGGGCAGGGCATTCAGGCCGCTGACAATCCAGCTGCGCGTCTCGGCCGGGTCAATGACATCGTCGATCCCGCCACCGGCGCCGGCATTGACCGCCTTGGCGCTCTCGTAGGCCCGCTGGACGCGGAGGTCGAACTCGGCGCGGCGGGCCTCGGGGTCTGCGATGGCCGCCAGCTCCTTGCGATAGCCCAGCTTGACCGAGCCTTCGATATTCATGCCAGCGAACTCGGCGGTCGGCCAGGCGACGGTGAAGAACGGCATGCCGGAACTGGCCCCGCACATGGCCTGAACCCCCAGACCATAGGCCTTGCGGACCACTACCCCGAACATTGGCGTGGTGATGTTGGCGCCCGCGTTGAACATGCGTAGCGCGTGGCGCACCAGGGCGGTCCGCTCGACATCCGGGCCCACCATGATCCCGGGGCAGTCCATCAGGCTGAGGATGGGGATGTCGAAGGCGTCGCACAGCTGCACAAACCTGGCACCCTTATCTGCGCCGGGAGAGTCAATGGCACCGGCCAGATGGTGCGGATTGTTGGCGATCACGCCCATGGGTCGTCCTTCGACCCGGATAAACGCGGTGATCACGCCGATGCCGAACTTCTCGCGGATCTCCAGCACCGACCCGACATCGGCAATCGTGTCGATGATCTGGCGCATGTCGTAGAGACGCAGGCGGTTTTCCGGGATCACATGGCGCAGGGATCGCTGATCCGGGGCCTCCCACTGGTCGGTCGGGCCCTGGAAATAGGACAGGTACTTCTGGGCGACCTCGACAGCGGCGACCTCGTCCTTGACCAGGATGTCGACGACGCCGTTGGGCACCTGGAACGACATCGGGCCGACTTCCTCGGGTGTGTAGATGCCAAGTCCGCCACCCTCGATCATGGCGGGGCCGCCCATGCCCAGGGTGGCCCCCTCGGTGGCGATGATCACGTCGCTGGAGGCCACCAGGGCGGTGTTGCCGGCAAAACAGCGGCCGTTGACGATGGCCACGAGCGGCACCAGGCCGCTCAGCTGGGCGTATTGCGTAAACGTGTGGGTGTCGAAGGCTACATTGGGCCCGGTGGAATCGTCGCCCGGACGCCCGCCGCCGCCTTCACCAAACAGGATCACCGGCAGCTTCATGCGCCGGGCCAGGCTGAACATCCGGTCCTGCTTGTAGTGGTTGCGTCCGCCCTGGGTGCCCGCCAGCACGGTATAGTCATAGGCCACGACCATCGCGCGGCTGTGCTCAGGGTCAAACATGTCGCCGTTGATGGTGCCGATGCCGGCGACCAGCCCGTCCGCAGGTGTGGTCTTGCGCAGGGTCTCGATGTCGTGACGACGATGCTGGCGCGCCACGATCAACGGCCAGTATTCCTTGAAGGACCCGGCGTCCATCAGCTGGTCGATGCTCTCACGGACCATCCGGTACCCAAACGAATGCCGCCTGGCGACCACCTCAGGTCGGTTCTCGTCGAGCGTGAAGGCGTGACGGTCCCGGTTTTCCTGCAGGTCCGCGCGAATGTGGTCCGGATCGATGGCGGCGGCGGCCAGGATCGCGGCGCCTGCGACCTCGGCTTCCTCGATGAACACGATGGGATAGCCCTCGCGCACGACATCGCCCACCGACATGGTGACGGCTCGGACCAGTCCGTCGCGATCCGCCACGATGACATGTTCCATCTTCATCGCCTCGACGACGGCGACCTGCTGACCCTTGCGGACGGCGCCGTCCACCTGCACGCTGATCGCGGCAATGGTGCCCTGGATCGGCGAGCCGACGCCAACCGTACCGTCTGGCCCGACTGCGGTCTCCGGGTCATCCTCAGCGACGTCGTCGGCCAGGGCCTGGGCGGACTTCATCTGGGCGTCGTGCTGGAACAGCGCCAGGGGGTCGCGCGTATCGACCCGCGCACCGGCAAACCCGCCGCCGGCATCCTTTGAGACGCTGCGGGCGGTCGGCGCAAAGCGATTGACGGCGGTCTCATCCGTCACCGCCAGCGTCGCAGCATTGTCGTCCAGCCAGCGCGTGTGAACCCCGCCAGCCGCAAAGTCCGGGTGGCCTATGATGTTGCGCAGAAGGCCGATGTTGGTGGCCACCCCGTCCAGCCGGAATTCAGACAGGGCACGCAGCGTTCGGGCCACCGCCGGGCCGGGGCCGGGACCCGTCGCGTGGCCGATCACCTTGGCCAACAGGCTGTCGAAGGCGCTGTTGGTGCGGTACCCGGTATAGCCGAAGCCATCCGTGCGGATTCCCGGCCCGCTGGGGGCCTCGTAGGCGCTGAGCGTGCCGCCGCCGGGACGCACCGTGCCGTCCGCCGCCATGGTCTCCATATTCACCCGGGCCTGGATCGCATAGCCGCGCGGCACCGCGACCGCCGGATCGTCCAGACCCAGTTCCGCCAGAGTTGCGCCGGCAGCCAGCCGGATCTGGGTCTGCACCAGATCCACACCGGTGACAGCCTCGGTCACGGTGTGCTCGACCTGTAGCCGGGCGTTGGCCTCGATGAACACAAAGGGCTGGGCGGTAGCGGGGGAGGTATCCACCAGGAACTCGAAGGTGCCCAGATTGCTGTACCCGACGCCCCGCGCAAAGCGCAGGGCCGCGTCGATGATCTGTTGGCGCAGGCCGTCGTCGAGGCCGGGCGCGGGAGCAATCTCTACGACCTTCTGGAACCGCCGCTGGACGCTGCATTCCCGCTCGCCAAGATGTGCGGTGCCGCCTGTCAGATCGCCGAGGATCTGCACCTCGATGTGGCGCGCGCGGGCGATGAAGGCCTCGACGTAGACGTCCTCGACGCCGAACGCCGCCTGGGCCTCGGACCGGCAGCGCTCATAGGCGCCGTCCAGGTCGGTCAGGTCGGTGACCACCCGCGTCCCTCGGCCACCACCCCCGGCCAGCGCCTTGATAATCATCGCCTGACCGTCAGCGGCCAGGGTCTGGAAGAACGCTCGCGCCTCATCCAGGCTGACGCTGCGATCGATGCCCCGCGTCACTGGAACCTCGGCGGCGAGCGCGGCGGCACGGGCGCGGGTCTTGTCGCCGAAAAGCGCCAGGTGTTCGACCTTGGGGCCGATGAAGGTGAGGCCGGCGGCGGCGCAGCGTTCGGCGAAGGCGGCGCGCTCCGACAGGAAGCCATACCCCGGATGGATGGCGTCACAGCCATTGGCGCGCGCCGCCTGGATCACCGCGTCCATATCGAGATAGGCCTTCGCGCCCTTGCCGGCCAGGGCGTGCGACGCATCGGCCATGCGCCGGTGCAGGCTGGTCGCGTCATCTTCGGAAAAAATCGCCACGGTGCGAAGACCGAGGTCACCGGCGGCGCGGGCGATGCGGATAGCGATTTCGCCGCGGTTGGCGATCAAGACAGAGGTGAGGGTCAAGGCAACTCCGGCAACAAGGTGGCGCACATGGCGACGGCGTACCTATTGCACTATTGCAGGGCGTCATGCGCCGTCCAGCTTCCCGGTCGTATTGACAGACACAAGTTGGGCCGGCCCGGCGCTCACGGAACCTCAGCCAGTTCCACGCCGGAACCTCTCCGGGAGGCTCGAAGGCGCCGGGTGATGGCTGCAAAGAGCGTCGGTCTGCGTCACGGCCCTCTAATTGCTCGCGCCCCGGGCTCAGGGATGGTTAGGGTAACCCGTCCGTCAGTTGGGGGTGGCGAGTTACAGTGTCTACGCGTTTCGGAACCTGGGGGTCAGCGGCCTTGGCCAGCCTGGTCTTGCTCGGCGCGGGGCACGCGCACGCGCAGGCAAACCTGAATGCTGCGCCATCACGTCAGGACCTGAACCCCGAAGCCCGCCGTTCCGCCCGTCCTCCATCCAGCAATGCTGATCTGTTTGCGCCGCCCACGTCTCTTCCGTGCCCTCTGGCGAGTTCGACGCTCAGCTTCCGACTTCAGGGCGTCGACATTGTCGGAAGCACTATTGAACCTGACGACGCCCGGGCGGCCTATGCCGACCTGATTGGCGCCGACATCCCGGTCGCCAGGATCTGCGAGGTTCGTGATCGTCTCTCGTTGATATTGTTCCGGCGTGGACGCCTCGCGCGCGTTGAGGTTCCGGAACAGACGATTTCCGCCGGGCGCCTCAGGATTGAAGTCATCGAAGCCCGCATTGTCGCGGTGCGGGTGCGTGGCGATATTGGCCCTGGTCAGGATCGGGTCGAGGCGTATCTCGACAAGCTGCGCGGGATGACCCCATTCGATCTGGACACCGCGCAGCGCTACCTGTTGCTGGCCAATGACGTGCCCCGCGTGCGGGTCGCGGCGGCGCTACGACCCTCGGCGGAAGGGCGTGGGGGGATTGATCTGGAAGTGCAGCTTTCGCGCGACCCGATCAACTATCTGGTCGCAACTCAGAACACGGGTTCGGAAGCGCTTGGCCCATGGAGCGTCCTCACCCGGGTCGATTTGAACAGCTTCACATCGTTCGGCGAGCGCACCACGCTGATCGCCTATCGCACGGCGCCGGAAAACGAACAGTGGATCGCACAGATCGTCGAGGAGGCGCGATTTGGCAGTTCGGGCCTCATGGGTCGTGTGTCGCTGGCTTACGGCCAGTCGCGGCCGGGCGCCCTGTTGTCGCCACTTGAACTGAGAGGCGTTTCGTTCGTTGCCACCGCGGAGGCGCGCTATCCGCTGATCCGCTTGCGGCGCTACAGCGTCTACGCCGCAGGCGGCGTAGATCTGGTCAACCAGACGACGTCATTCCCGGGCGGGGACGTGCTGGCTGACGATCAACTGCGGGTCGTCTGGGCGCGTCTCAACGGCGACTTTGCCCGTAACTTCACGGCCAATCTGGGCATTACCGGTAATGGGGAACTCGAACTGCGCAGGGGCTTTTCTGTGCTGGGCGGCAGTAAGGCGGGCGAGCAGGGTCTTTCGCGCATCCAGGGTCAGCCCGAAGCCTGGCTCGCCCGGTTCGAAGGAGAGACCCACCTCAACTGGCGCTGGCTGGATCTGGGACTGAGGGCCCAGGCGCAATACGCCGACCGCCCGACGGTCGCCTATGAAGAGCTGGCCATCGGAGACCTGACCATTGGGCGGGCTTACGAGCCCGCGGTCGTGTCCGGCGATCGTGCCGCCGCCGCCGAACTCAAGCTACAAATCAAACCGCTGAGAATCCTGAAGGACACCACCCTGTCGCCGTTTGTCTATGGCGATGTGGGATACGTCCAGAACCTGGACATGGGGTCCCAGAGCCGGGTCCTGAGGTCGGCCGGATTAGGTGTGGAGGCGCGGTTGCCGTATGGAATTCGGGCAACCTTGGGGTGGGGCTATCCCTTCGACAAACCCTTCCCGACCCAGTCGACACGGCCCCCGCAAAGGGTCCTCTTCCAACTCGTCCTCGCGCGCTAAAATAGGGTCAAAATGTCCATTTCCACCTCAAACAGGGCCGCCGCCGCGTCGATACGCCGCCGCCGGCTGCTGTTTGGCGGGTCGGCGCTGTGCAGCGCCAGCCTGTTTCTGGTGTTGTCGGCGCAAGGTCAGACCCTGCCGGCGATCCCGGTCCCGGCGAACATCGTCGTCATCACAGGCGGTGCACAGCCGACGATCACGGCGCCGACCGCAAATGCCCTTGATGTCAATCTGCTGGCCACCCGGACCGTCATCAACTGGGACAGTTTTCATGTCAGCGGGCTCGACAAGGTAACGTTTCACTTTGGCCAGAGCACGGACATCGTGCTGAACAAGTCGCCTACCGCCGTGCTGGTCGACGCCGGCGGTCAGGTCAGTGGTCTGGTGGGTGCAGCGGCGGGCGGCAACATCTGGTTCTATTCGCCGCAGGGCGTCGTGATCTCGCCTGGGGCGATCATGACCGCAGGCAACTTCGTCTTCGGTCGGGGCGATGCCCTGGTGGACCTGGATTTTGTCGACGCCACCAGTCCCCTCAGCGTTCTGCGCACGGCGTCGGACGCCTTGATCCAGATTGATTCAATCACCCTGGCGACCACGGTGTCGATCAATGCGACCGGCGACCTGGTGCTCAGTGCCTCGAGCGGCGATGTCAACGCCACGACGGCCCTGGCGGCGGGCACGGCGACACTGACCGCAACGGCTGGCTCGGTCATCGCCGGTGAGGTGACCGCTACGAATGGCGCCGCCACGGTCACGGCGACCGGCGGGAACGTCACCCTCAATTCCCTGAGCGGTCAAACCGGCGCGTTTGCGACCGCGTCGGCCGACATAGCAATCCAGACGGCCACGGCGGGATCGCTGACCGGGGATATCACGCTCACAGCCGGGACGATCGCCAGTCTCGGATCGGCTGCCGCTGGCCGCGACGTCAGGGTCATTGGCCCTGCGGCCAGCCTTGGCGCGGCCACGGCCGGCGGCGATGTCCTGGTCACCGCGACCACCGGCACGGCCAGTGTGACCGGCGCAGTCACTGCGGGCGACGACATTGAGGTCACGGCCACTACGGGTTCGGTCAGCGCCGCCACCGCCATCCTGACGTCTTCGGGATCAGGCGCGGGTGACGACGCCCACGTCCTGGTCCGTTCGACCGGTGGTTCCGCCACGGCGGGATCGGCCACCACCCAAGGCGTCGGAGTCGCGCGGGGTGATGTTACCGTACAGGCCGCCGCCGCCGCGTCTCTGGCCTCCGGTGCCTCAACACGTGACATCAAGATCCTGGCCCCGGCGGCAAGCCTGGGATCGGGTGCTGCCGCCGGGGATGTCTTCGTCACGGCGACTTCGGGCACTGCCAGCGTCACCGGCACGGTCACTGCCGGAGACGATATCGAGATCACCGCCACGACCGGGGCTGTTTCTGCCAGTGGAGCCACCCTTACGTCGACCGGGGTCGCTGCGGCCGATGACGCTCACGTTTTGGTCCGATCCACTGCAAATTCGGTCGATGTCGGCTCAGCAGTTACCCAGGGGACGGGGGTCGCGCTGGGCGATGTCAGCATCGAGGGCGCGACGACTGCTGCGCTGGGCACGGGAACATCCACGCGCGACCTGAAGATCACCGGACCCACGGCCAGCCTGGGCTCAGGCGGCGCGGCCGGAGACGTCCTCGTTACGGCAACGACGGGCGCGGCCAATGTCACCGGTGTGGTTACGGCGGGCGACGATATCGAGATCACGACGACTTTGGGCTCGGTGTTCGCAGCCACTGCCAGCCTGACCTCAACCGGGATAGGGGCGAGCGACGACGCCCACGTGCTGGCGCGATCCCTTGCCGGGTCGGTCACCCTCGGCTCGGCGACGACCGCCGGCGCCGGGGCCGCGCTAGGGGACGTCGTCGTCGAAGCGGCGACGCTGGCGACGCTGGTGTCCGGGACCTCGTCGCGGGACGTCAAGGTTGTTGGCCCGGCGGCCAGCCTTGGATCGGCCAGCGCCGCCGGTGATGTATTCGTCACGGCCACGACCGGCAACGCCAGCGTGACGGGCGCCGTCACGGCCGGCGATGACATCGAGATCACGGCAACGACCGGAGCCGTCCTGGCCACGTCCTCCAGCTTGATGTCGACCGGGGTCGGTGCAGCGGACGATGCCCACGTCCTGGCCCGCTCGACCGGCAGTTCGGTCTCGGTCGGGTCTGCGACAACCCAGGGAACCGGGGTCGCACGCGGCGACGTAGCCGTGGAAGCCGCGACCACGGCCTCACTGATCTCGGCGGTGTCTACGCGGGACATCAAGGTCCTGGGCACTGCCGCGCACCTGGGGTCCGCCAATGCCAGCGGCGATGTCTTCGTCACCGCGACGACCGGTCCGGCCACTGTTACGGGCGTCGTCACCGCCGGGGACGACATCGAGGTCACTGCGACGACAGGATCCGTTGTCGCCGACAGCGCCAGCCTGACGTCCACGGGAATTGGCGCGACAGACGATGCGCACGTACTGGCCCGTTCCACGGGCGACGCTGTCGCGGTTGGATCGGCGATCACTCAGGGGAGCGGCGTGGCTCTGGGTGATGTGGTGGTCGAGGGCGTGACCACGGCTGCGCTCTCGTCGGGGACGTCCTCTCGGGACATCAAGGTCACCGGACCGGCCGCGAGCCTCGGGTCGGCGACGGCTTCTGGCGACGTATTTGTCACCGCCACCACGGGCGCGGCGACCGTGACGGGCACCGTCACAGCCGGCGACGATATCGAAGTCACCACGACGACCGGCGCGGTCGTTGCGACGGGTGCCAGCCTGATGTCCACCGGCATCGGCTCTGCAGATGACGCCCATGTACTGGTCCGGTCTATGGGCAGTTCGGTCGATGTCGGATCTGCGACGAGCCAGGGGACCGGGGTCGCTGCAGGCGATGTGACGCTTGAGGCCAGCACGACAGTCACCCTGAGCGTGGCGGCGTCCGCCAGCCGCGACGTTCAACTGCTGGCCGGAAACACAGTCCTTGCCGGCGCCTCGACGATCAACGCTGGCCGCGATCTTGTGGCGCGCGCCAACACCGGCAACGTCACGATCGGCACAGCGAGAGCCGATGACGACATCCTCCTGCGCGCCCTGGCGGGATCAGTAACCGCCACCGGTGATCTGGAAGCGGGCCGAACCCGCGCCAACGGCGACCCGGACATCTCCGGTGCCGCAGATGCCTTGCTGGGCGCGACGATGGCGGGCCACGATCTCGACATCAAGGCCCAGACCGTCGCGGTAGCCGGCCATGTCGCCGCCGGTCGCGCGCCCGACGCGAATGAGACCTTGGGCGCTGCCCAACTCGCCTCTGACGTCACGGTCATTGCGTCCAGCGCCGATCCGTCCCCGTCCATCGCCGCCCTGCGCCTGGCGACGGACCCCGGCAAGCTGGTGACGGCGCATCAGGACATCATTCTGCGTGCCGAGAACGCCACCGCGGGTTCGGTCACGACGGGGGGATTGTCTGCGGGGCGCGACGTTGCCATCCATTCGCTGGCGGGGAACATCACGCTGGGCTCGGCCCTTGCCGGCGACGATGTGGTTCTTCGCGCACTCAACGGCGCGATCCAGGTGGCGGGCGACGTCAAGGCAGGACGCGACTCTCCGGGCATGACCCCGGTAGACGCCCTCGGTGCCGGCGACGATCTGAATGCGTCCCTGCCATTCCAGGATTTCGACGGCAATCCCGCGACGATCTTCAGCGTCGTCGGGTTCGATGTCAGCGTCATCAGCCAGTCCGTCACCATCGGCGGATCCACCGTCGCGGGCCGTCAACCCAGCACTGACGATCCGGACGGGGTTGGCGGTCCCATCGACGCTTCCACGTCGGACGTCAGGATCGAAACCCGTGTGTCGCTGACACCCGTCGTCAATCTGGCGCCCAATATTGTGCTGGGCTCCGTGATCGCCACCCGCGACCTGCAGATCGACTCGGCCAAGGCGGTGACCACCGGCGACCTGACAGCTGGGCGCGACATCGCGGTGCTGGGTCGTGGCGGCGTCACACCGGGCGCGGCGCCGGGTGACCACTCCGGTTCGGGCGTCACCATAGCGTCTGCGCGGGCGGGCGATGACGCACTGGCCTTCAGCGTCTACGGACGAACCCGTGTGCTGGGCAGCGTCACATCTGGGCAGCCTTTCCTCAGGCTGGTTCCGACCAACGACCGGATCATCGACGGGGCGACAGAGGCCGCTGACCAACTTGCGATCTATCTGCGGTACTTCGATCTCGACGACGCCAGCGCGCCCTATGTCCTGAAGGGCGGGGTTATCCACATTGCCGGTGTCGGGGTTGACGTCGGCGGCAACCTGTCAGCTGGCGGTGTCGATTCAGATGTTCGCATAAGATCCGGTGCCGACATCCTGGTGACGGGCGACACCACGGCGACCGGGTACGCCGTGTTCCAGACCGATACGGGCGGCGGCGCGGTGACGAGCGGTGCCGTGACGGCGGGACGTGACGTGTACCTCGACGGCGCAGGGGTCCTGGCGACGGGAACGCTGACTTCAACCGGCGGCGACGTGGCGGTGCGAGCGCGGGACGGAGGGGCGATAAGCCTGGCGGGCATCTCGGCGGGCGACGACGTGGTGGTGCGCGGGACCGCGCAGGTGACCATCGGCGGTCCAGTGAGTTCCGGCAGCGGCGCGGACTCCTCCGGGCTTGGCGATACCCTGAGGACAACGGACGGCTCGGTGATGCTGGAGGGTCAGACGTTTGATCTGACCGGCGGCGATATCGATGTCCGCGCCGGGTCTGTGACAACGACCGGCGCGCTGGCGGCGTCGGGGACCGCCTCGGACGTCAGGGTGCAATCTGCCGGGGTGATCAACCTGGGCGCAGCGAGCGCCGGTCGCGACGTGTTGATCGACGGCGGCGCTGCGGTGACCACCGGCTTGCTCAACGCGGGCCGCGATGTGGGCGTGCGTTCGCTGGGTGTCGGATCGGCTGTGACCGTCGGCGGCGCGACAGCGGGCGATGACGTGGTGATCCGCGGGAAGGCCGCCATCACGATCAGTGGCGCCCTGAGCGCAGGCGGCGGCGCAGACTCCAATGCGGTCGATCAGGCCGGTGATCTGATATTTGGCGTCGCGAAGTCGACGCTGGCCGGGGATCTGGATCTGGTGGGCCGTACCGTCGATGTGCGCTCCAGCGCCGGGTCGATACTGGTGACCGGCGTAACAACGGCGGCGACCGACGCCCGCTTCCAGACGGAAGCCACGACCGGTGGCTCGGTGACAACGGACGCGGTGACGGCGGGTCGCGAGGTGTTGCTGGACGGTACCGACGTGGTGGCGACGGGCACGCTGACCTCGACCGGCGACGTGGCGGTACGGGCGCGGGGCGGGGGAATGATCAGCCTGGCCGGGGTCTCGGCGGGCGACGACGTAGTGGTGCGCGGGACCGCGCAGCTGACCATCAGCGGTCCCGTGAGTTCCGGCAGCGGCGTGGACAGTGCCGGCTTGGGGGACACGCTGCGAACGAGCGAAGGGTCGGTCGTTCTGGAAGGTCAGACCTTCGACCTGACCGGCGGCGACATCGATATCCGGGCCGGCTCGGTGACGACAACCGGCACGATGACTGCGTCGGGGACAGCCTCGGATGTGCGGGTGCAGTCCGCCGGGCTGATCAGTCTTGCGGCGGCGACTGCGGGGCGTGACGTACTGGTCGACGGCGGGTCCACTGTGTCAACGGGATCGCTCAGCGCCGGCCGCGATGTGGGCGTGCGCTCGTTGGGCGTGGGATCGGCCGTGACCGTCGGTGGCGCGACGGCCGGCGACGACGTGGTGATCCGGGGCACGGCAGCCATCACGATTACGGGAGCGTTGAGTTCAGGTGGTGGCGCGGACTCGGTCGCCACGGATCAGGCTGGCGATCTGATGTTTGACGTGGCGAAGTCGGCACTGGCCGGAGACTTCGATCTCGTGGGCGGAACGGTGGATGTTCGCTCCAGCGGCGGATCGATCCTGGTGACTGGCACGACAACGGCTGCGACCGACGCTCGTTTCCAGACCCAGGCCACGACCGGTGGGTCGACGACGACCGGTGCAGTAACCGCGACCCGCAATGTGCTGCTTGACGGCGCTGGCGTGACGGCGACGGGAACGCTGACTTCAACCGGCGGCGACGTCGCGGTTCGAGCGCGGGACGGTGGGATGATCAGTCTGGCGGGGGTCTCGGCGGGCGACGACGTAGTGGTGCGCGGGACGGCGCAGGTGGCGATCAGCGGTCCGGTCAGTTCCGGTGGCGGCGTGGACAGCGCGGGTCTTGGCGACATTCTACGAACGAGCGAAGGGTCGGTCGTGCTGGAGGGGCAGACGTTTGACCTGACCGGCGGCGACATCGATATCCGGGCTGGCTCGGTGACGACAACGGGCACGATGACCGCGTCGGGAACTGCCTCGGACGTGCGGGTTCAGTCGGCCGGGCTGATCAGTCTTGGCGCGATGAGCGCCGGTCGTGATGTGCTGGTCGACGGGGGATCGACGCTAACCACTGGCTTGCTCAGCGCCGGTCGCGATGTGGGCGTGCGCTCGCTGGGCGTCGGATCGGCCGTGACTGTCGGGGGCGCGACGGCCGGCGACGACGTGGTGATCCGAGGCACGGCGGCGATATCGGTGGGTGGCGCTCTGAGTTCCGGTGGTGGCACGGACTCAGCCGACGCGGATCAGGCCGGTGATCTGATGTTTGGCGTGGCGAAGTCGACGCTGGCCGGGGATCTGGATCTGGTGGGCCGTACCGTGGACGTGCGCTCCAGCGGCGGATCGATCCTGGTGGGTGGCGCAACCACCGCGGCAACCGACGCCCGCTTCCAGACCCAGACGACGACCGGCGGGTCGGTAGCAACGGGTGCGGTCATGGCAGGACGTAGTGTGCTGCTGGATGGCGCGGGGGTCGTTGCCAGCGGAACGCTGACCGCGACCGGCGACGTGGCGGTACGGGCGCGGGACGGGGGAATGATCAGCCTGGCCGGGGTCTCGGCGGGCGACGACGTAGTGGTGCGCGGGACCGCGCAGCTGACCATCGGCGGTCCCGTGAGTTCCGGCAGCGGCGTGGACAGTGCCGGCTTGGGGGACACGCTGCGAACGAGTGAAGGGTCGGTCGTTCTGGAGGGGCAGACCTTCGACCTGACCGGCGGCGACATCGATGTCCGGGCCGGGTCTGTGACGACGACCGGCGCGATGGCAGCATCCGGGACCGCCTCGGACGTGCGGGTGCAGTCGGCCGGGCTGATCAGTCTTGGCGCGGTGAGCGCGGGGCGCGATGTCCTGGTCGATGGTGGCGCTGCGGTGACTACCGGCTTGCTCGGTGCAGGCCGCGACGTGGGCGTGCGATCGCTGGGCGTTGGTGCCACCGTGACTTTTGCCGGAGCCAGCGCGGGCGACGACGTGGTGATCCGGGCCAAGGGCTCAATCACGATCACAGGTGTTCTGAACGCCGGCGGCGGAGCGGATTCTGCCGCGGCCGATCAGGCCGGCGACCTGATGTTCGGCGCGGCGAAGTCTCAGCTGGCCGGTGACCTGGATCTGGTGGGTCGCACCGTGGACGTGCGCTCCAGCGCGGGGTCAATCCAGGTGACAGGCGCAACCACTGCAGCAACCGACGCCCGCTTCCAGACCCAGGCCACGACCGGCGGGTCGGTAAGGGTGGCGGCGGTGATGGCCGGACGCGATGTGCTGCTGGATGGCGGCGCAGGAACGGGCGCCAACGGCGTTCAGGCAACAGGGATCCTGACTGCAGCTGACGGCGACGTGGCGGTGAGGGCCCGGGACGGCAAGGCGATCAGCCTGGTCAGTGTCACTGCTGGCGATGACGTCGCCTTGCGGGCCACGGGGGGCGTTGCGGCGACGGGCCCCGTGGCGACGACGGGAAAACCCTCGATGATCGGGTTGGTGGACAGGCTGGTGGATGCAACCGAGGCTGGCGCCCTGTCCGTCGGCGGATTGACCTTCGATCTGAACGGTTCGGACATCGATTTCATCGGCGACACGGTGAACCTCTTCATGACGAACGCTTTCAGCAGCGTGCGTATCAAAGCCGGCAGCGTTTCGGTCAATGGGGGCGCGACGGTGGGTGTCGACATCCTGATCGACAGCGGGACGTCCCTGACAGTCGGAGACCTGACGGCACTTGGCGACATCGCCCTTCGGTCCAGAAACGGCAGTCTGGTCGTCGGGCGGCTGGTGGCGGGCGACGATATCGTGCTGCGCGCCGCCATGGGGGTCACCGCGATTTCGCTGAAGACCGGCGGCCTAGAGCGCCTGGGGGTGGGAGACCAGCTGTTCGCCTCTGACCCCACGATGCTGGGCGAAGCGCTAAACCTGCAGGGCAACACGATTGACGTCAAAGCCGCAGGCGGTGCGATCGCTTTGGGAAGCGCCGAGGCCACCGGCGATGTGCGCCTGGGGGCAGGAAGTGGCGACGTCAACGTCTCAGGCCTTGTCACAGCTGGCCGCGACATCCTGGTGGACGGCGGTGCTGTGACCGTGGGCGGCAGCCTTACCGCGGGGGACGACGTCGCCCTGTATGGACGCAGTGGCCGCGTCAGCGCGGCTTCGATCACCGCCGGCGACGATATCGTCATTCGGGCAAGTGGCGATGTCACCACCAGCGGCATTCTGAAATCCGGGCAAGGTCCCGATGTCGCGGGCGTGGGCGACCGACTGATCGCCCTCGCGGGCGCGCCGGCCCTGTCCGGACCTCAGACCGAGGCTGTTGGCGGCGTCATCGACATTCGAGGGGCCAGCCTAACCCTACAGGGCAATCTCTCCGCCGAAGGGTCCAACGGCGGCGTGCGGCTGCAGTCTGTCAGCGGCACAACACTCGGTGACGCGACAGCCACCGGGGACTTGCTGATCGACGCGGGCGGCGATGTCACTGCGGGTGTGCTCACCGCCGGCGGCGACATCGCGCTGCGGTCATCCGGCGGGGCGCTTACGATCCGGTCTGCCACGGCCGGCGACGATATTGTCATGCGCGCGGCCCGATCCGTCACGACGTCGGGACAGATCACGACCCAGGGTACGCGCGATGCCGATGGGGTCGCGGATCGCCTGGTCGCTGTGGACCGGATTGCGCTCAGTGGCGACCTCGATCTTGCCGGTCAGAATATCGATATCAAATCAACCACTGGCGGCATCACGACCACGGGCCGATTGAAGGCCGCCGGAGATGTGCGGTTGCAGGCCTCTGGCGGCCTGATCCAGACGGCTGAGGTGGATGCCGGACGTGACGTGCTGCTGGATGGTGGGGCGGTTCGAGCTGGCGTCCTGCTTGCGGCACGCGACATTGCCATCCGGGCGCAGACAGGCGCCATCGCACTGGGCTCCGCCCAGGCGGGTGACGATCTGGTCATGCGTGCGGTCGGCGATATCACGGTCTCAGATGCGGCCCTGGCGGTTGGCGGCACGGAGGGCGCGGGTGCCGGCGACAGGCTGTTCGCGACCGACCGCACAGGTCTGGGCGGCGACTTCGATCTTGCTGGATCCAACATCGATCTGAAGTCCACATCTGGCGGAATCACCAGCTCTGGCGTCGCGACCTCGGTGGGCGATGTCCGGCTGGTAGCCACAGGGGGTGCGGTCAGAGCGAGCGACGTGAGCGCAGGTCGCGACCTCCTGATCGACGCCACTTCGGTCGACAGCGCCCGCTTGCTGGCCGGACGGGATATCGCCGTGCGGGCAGGATCCATAGCCTTGCAGTCTGCCGCTGCCGGCGATGACCTGGTGCTGCGCGCCTCCGGGGACGTGCGGGTCGCAGGCGTGGCCACCGCTCAGGGCGCGGCTGACGCCGACGGTGCGGGTGACCGGCTTTTCGCGACGGACCGTACGGTCCTCAATGGAGAGCTGGCGTTGACCGGCGCGAATGTCGACGTCCGAAGTCGCGGTGCGATCCTCATGGGAGGACCGGTCACCGCCGGTCAGGACGCCCGGTTCCAGACCGTGGGCGATGGCGCCATCAGTCTCGCCGCAGCCACAGCCGGCGGCGATATTCTTGCGGACGGCGGTTCCGTACGCGCGTCTGGACAACTGAACGCGGCGAGGGATGTCGCCTTGCGCGGTCGCGCCGGCGACGTGGAAATCGCTTCGGTCACGGCCGGCGACGATATCGCGATCAGAGCCAGCGGGTCGGTCAGGGCCACTGGCGCCTTGGCGTCGGGCTCGGCCGGGACGGCGACGGGTGCGGCTGATCGCCTGATCGCGACCGGCGAAAGCGGCATGATAACCCGGCTGGTGGATCCCACGGCGCCAACCGCGTTGATCGAGGGCTTCACGCTGGGGACCGGCGACATCGATATCCGGAGTGGCGAAGCGATCTCGCTTGGCGGCGCGCTCACGGCGTCCGGTTTGTCCAGCATCCGCCTGCAGGCTGGAACACGGTTGTCCCTGGCCGGCGCGACAGCAGGCGATGCCATCTTCACGCGTAGTCGCGCGCTGGTGTTGGGCGGGGTCTGGCGGGCGATGACGGCTCGCATCGAGGTCACGGCGGCGGGCGGTCTGGCCCTCGGCGACGAGGTCACGGCGACCACCGATGGCCTGGCTCTGAACAACCTGCAGATTGGCATGATCGATGCGTCCCGGCTGCAGATTTTCGTCGGCGACAGCTCGGGCGACATGCGTGGGTCGGCGCTGTCCATTGGCGCATTTGCGGTCGATACGGCCAGGATCAAGTCATCTCTTGAGCTCTACGCCGGACCGCTCGCCGAGGTCCGGATCACGGGCGCCTTTGCACCCCTGAGCGGCGCGACCAACGCCACGAGTGTCCGCATCGGCGCGCCAAACGCCAGGGTTGGCGGCTGGACGCCCCGATCCATCAAGGTGATCGCGAACAATGGGGGCTCCATCGGGGTGTCTACGACCACCGGGGGCCGTGTCTTCACAGACGTTCGCGCCTTTGCCTCAGTTGAGCTGAACGCCAAAGGCGACATCTTGATGGGGTATCAGGATTTCATCGACAAACTGTCGGCGACCCCTGCGGCCAGTGTCGCCAGCGTGGTGCGGTCGCTGATCGCGCCCCAGACAACGACCGGCCCCCGCATGCTGATCACCGCCGGCGCCCTGACGTTGCGGGCCGACGGAAAGGTGGCGCAGCAGGACACGGGCGGTCTCACCGGCCTGACGCCGACAGGCCTCTATCTGCTGGGCGCAGCGCCTGGAAAACCGCAACTGTTGTTGGGACGGACCTCGATATCGGCGTCCGGTGGCTCCGCCCTGCCTGAGTACATCGAACTCAACGGTGCGCTTACCAGCGGCGCGACGGTCATGACCGGCCAGAGCGTCTCGCTGTCCAACGCCATTGCTTTCGAGGCCGGCGTAACGCCAAACCAGTTCTATCGCCTGAATACCTGCGCGATCCTCCAGCAGGGCAGCTGCACGCCCTCCACCGGACATTCGAACATAAGCATCGCGCCGGACCAGCTGACCGGCCTGACCCTCGAGGACCGGACCGCCGCCGCCGGCACTGCGGACCCAACGGTCGCCAGTGCGACCAATGAAGAAGTCTGGAAGGATCCGGACTAGATGATGCAGGGCCGCCGGATATCACATTGCCTGCCAATCCTGGCGCTGGTCATCGTGGGGCTAATGGCCTTTGCTCCGGCGGCCGATGCGGCACCGCGTGGTGATTTCTCGCTTGGCCAGAGCGCGCGAAGCGGCGCGGTCTGCACCGCCGTGCGCGACTGGGACGACCCACTCGCAGCGCGTGCCGGGCACCGCGCCTGGCAAGTTGTCTGCCGGGGCTGGACCCAGACCCTCGGACACATCTACGCTTTCCACAGCGGCAGCAAGGCGGCCGGCAACACCTGGCGCACCGCCCTTGCGGAACGGGCGACCTGCGAGCCGGGTCAGAAAATCGGTGACGCCGGTCTGGGCGACGCCTTGCTGGCGGCCTGCAAGAGCAAGCCTCTGGGTGTCAGCTACATCGCCTACGAAGTTCGCGATGGTCGCGATGTGATCGTGGCGGAAGGCTATGGTGCTATCGCCGATGTTCTGACGACCGGGGTCAAGGTGGCCCTCGGGCGGGCCAAGCCGCCAGCAGCAACCAGCCAGCAGACCGCCAACCTCGGGACCGTGCTGGGCGGGCAGATCGAAAACCTGAACGCCGTGGCCGACGCCAGTGCAAATTCACCGGCGAAGCAGAAAGAGTCCGCCTATCGCGAGGCCCAGCTCTGGCAGTTTGGAGACGCAGAGTCCCGCTTCAGCCAATTGGCGGGCACCACCATTGAGGGTCTCAGCGTGACGGATCAGGCCGAAGCCTATCTGAACGTCGCCATCAATGCATCGAACGGGGGCCGCTTCGTCGAGGCCGAGGCCTACTTCAAGTCAGCAGAACCCCTTGTGGCGGATTCCGGCAGCGCCTCACTCCGCGCGCTGGCGCTGAATATTCGCGCGGCCCATGCGCGAAATCAGCGCCGGTTCGAGACGGCCATTTCCCTGGCGCAGCAGGCGATCGCACTCCGGGGTTCTGCGGTGGAACCTGGCGTGTCCGGCCTGGTGGTCGCCATGGGTCCCAACCTGCGGCTGGGCCACGCCGCTGCCAACGCGCTCAATGCCCAGGGCAAGATGCCCAGCCTGCAGCTTTCGGCGGACGACCGCGAAGCCGTGCGAGATGCCCAGGCGTGGCAGATCATCGGCACGGGTCAGGAGGCAATGAAGCAGAGGGCAGAGGCGCGCCGGAGCCTGCAGACCGCGGTCGACATCCTCAATCGTCCGCGGGGCGCCGATGTGCTGGGCTCGGCAGCCCCCTGGCTGGTGGTCCGCCTGCAGGTCGACCTGGCCGGGCTGGATCGCAGCGATGGCGCGGCTCAGGTCGCTGTCACCCGCCTTGAAACCGCGCTGGCCGGCTATGAGAAACAGGACGCAGATTCGCTGCCCTTGGGCCGTTTTATCCTTGAGCTCGCGCGCGCAAAGGCGACGAGTGGCCTCGAGGATGAGGCCTTGGCTGACTTTGAACGGGCCTTCGCGATTTTTCAGGTCAAGCGCGGCGCCTTGGGCGCGTCGGCGGACGCGGCCGGGGCTTATTTCGATATTCTGCTGCGACGAATTGGAAGTGACCCCACTGCCCACGCCGCAGAGGCGCAGCGTTTCTTTGCCAGTTCCGAAGCCTTGGTCGGAGAGTCGACCGCGGCAGCCTCGCTGCAGTTTGCCGAGCGCTTGAGCTCGGAGGGCACCGCCAGCGCCGGGATTTCACGGGCACGCGACGCCACGCTGCGGCTCATCGCTCAAAAGGATCAGGAGATCCGCCAGCTGCAACGCGCGGGCGCCTATGTCGGGGATGTGCGCACCACGGCCGGCGGTGAGCTCGACGCGCTTCGCAAACAGGCCAACGAACTCGAGCAGCGCCTGTTTGATGCCAATCCACGCTATGCGACGGCTCTCAGCACCACGGTGACCAGCAAGGATCTGCAGGCTGAACTCAAGGACGGCGAGGCCTATCTGAAGGTCATGCTGCTGGCCAATCGCGGCTATGGGCTGCTGATCACCAACCGCGAGGTGCGGCCCTATGCGATTGAACTGACCCGCGCCAAGGCGCGTGAACTGGCCGCGAGGCTCCGTGAACCCTTCAGCGAGGTGTCTTCCGGGCTGCTGGGTCAGTGGGACATCCCGCTCGCCTACCAGCTGTACAAGACCCTTTTCGGGCCTGTCGAAGCCCAGCTCGCCGGGGTTCGCCGCCTGATCTATCAGCCTGACCCGACCATGGTGGGCGTCCCGATTGGCGCGCTCGTTACGGATGCCGCAAGCCTGCAGGTGATGGTGCAAAACGTGGAAACGGCCCGGCTGAACAAGGCCGAGGCGTCGTACAAGGGTGTCAACTGGCTGGCGACGCGTCTGGACACCTCGGTTTCGGTCTCTACGGCGGCGTTCTGGAACACGCGACGCAGCCGTCCGAGCCGGGCGCAGAAGCCGTTTCTGGGCTTTGCCGACCCCCTCATCGCCAAGGGTGCCGAAGCCTTCGCCAGCGTGGTCGCACCGGCTTGGTCCGTCAAAATCGCCGGCGGTGCAGACTTTTGCGCTGACTACCGTGCCCAGTTGATGGCGTTGCCGCAATTGCCGGAAGCCGCCACCGAAGTTCAGTTTGTGGCCAGGGCCGTCGGTGCGCCAGAGAGCGTCATCTCCGGCGCCGACTTCACCGATGATCGGATCAAGAATGGCGGCGGCTTTGAGGGCAGGCTGGATCAGTACCGCGTGCTCTATTTCGCCACTCACGGCCTGTTGCCGCAGGCCAACGGGTGTTTTCAGCCGTCGCTGGTGACGTCGCAGGGTGGGTCGGACAGCGACTCCTTGCTCGACGCCAGCGAGATCCCGGGCCTGCAACTGGACGCGGACCTGGTGGTCTTGTCCGCTTGTGACACGGGCGCCGGGCTGGACGACGGCGGTGGCGGCGCAGCGCTGGGTGGATTGGTGTCGACGTTCACCTATGCTGGGGCTCGCAACCTGCTGGTCTCCAACTGGGAAGTAGACTCTGCTGCGACCGAGATCCTGATGTCCGCCGTCTTCAAATCCAAAGCCGCAACGCAAGGTGAGGCACTCGCCGAAGCCGAGCGCAGCTTTATCGAGCGGGACGACGACTATTCCCATCCCTACTATTGGGCCGCATTCTCGATCGTCGGCGACGGTGCCCGGCTGTTGCCGCGTTCGTAGATGGCGGCGGACCTGCGCTGGCGGAGGCCCGTTCTAACCGGGGCGGCAAACGCCGTCGGGTCCAGGCCGCAGGCCGGGCGCGCATCCGGGCAGGTCCTGCGTTGACGCGGGCTCTGCTTCGTCCGGGGCGTCGCTGGATCTCAGGACGTTGAGCCTGGAACCCGCGCCCAGGATCGGCACGTTTCGGACCGGCGTGACGGGCGCCGCTGTCGTAGATGTGATGGCGTTTACGGCAGCGCCGGTCGGAGGCGCAATGATGCTGGCCGTCGCCTGGGCAGTGGGGTCGACCAGCCTGTAGTTTGCTGCATCCGCGCCGCCCAGCGCGATGCCGGAGATGTTTACCACCTTGCCCAAGCCCAGATCGGCGTTGGTGAACGCCGCAGTGGCTCCCGCGACAGTCAAGGCGTCTGCGCCAAGCCGGCCGACGAACACCGCCCCGGACGTATCCAGCGAGGCCGTCGTGGCGCCGTCAAAAATCTTGTCCGGCACGAGCAGGCCTGTGACCCGTGCGATGGGGGCAGGGGTGATCGAGGCGGTCGCGGTCGAGCCGGCCAGATTCAATTGATAGTTGCTGGCCAGGCCCGAGCCGTTGCCGAGGCTGAAGCCGGCAATGGACACCGTCTTCGCCGCGCCGGCGTTCTTGTCGGCGAAAGCGATCGACGATATCGCAAAGTTCAGAGACTCGCCGCCCACCAGGCCGGTCAGCACGCCGGCGTTGGTTAAGGTGGCGGCAGTCGTTGAGTCATAGACCTTGTCAGCGGCCCGCAGGCCCTGGACGGTCAGCTGTGCGGGTGAGATGTCGCCGATCGTCGAGGCGATGGTGCTGCCCAAGGTGTAGTTTCGCGCATCGATCCCGCCCAGGCTGATGCCGCTTATGGTAACGGCCTTGCCAACACCGACATTCCGGTCTGCGTAGACGCCGGTCGCAGTGCTGACCGAGAGCTGGTCCGAGGCCAGGCGTCCCGTGAAAGTCGCCCCGTTTGTGGTCAGAACCGCCGTTGTGCCGCCGTCGTAGGCGCGGCTCGCCGCCGTGATTCCGCCGACACTCGAGATCAAGGCCGGGGTGATATCGGCCGCGGTGACGATGGCGTTGGACGCCACCGTGTAGTTGGCCGCGTCTGCGCCCCCGAGCGTAAGTCCGGAGACCAGAACGGGCTTTGCCGTGCCTGCGTTCTTGTCGGCGAAAGCCCCCGTGGCGCTTCCCAGGGTGACGGCGTCCTGGCCGACCACGCCGATGAGGCGCGCGGAGCCGAGGTTGAGCTGGGCGTTGGTGGTGGCGTCGTAGACCTTGTTGGCGGCGGTAACGCCAGACAGAGTGATCGGAGCGCGGGTGATGTCGGCGATCGCCGTCGCCGTTGAGGCGGCCAGAACATAATTCCCGGCGTCGACGCCGCCCAGGGTGATGCCTGTGATGTTGACCGTCTTGCCGACGCCGGCGTTCCTGTCGCTGAACGCACCGTTGGCGGAGGCGATGGTCAGGGTGTCTGCGCCAAGGCGACCGGCCACCGTCGCGGCGCCCAGGTTGAGCGGCGCGGTCGTCGTGCCGTCGTAGACCTTGTTGATTCCGGTGAAGGTGACACCCGAGATCGTCGCCGGGGTTATGCTCGCCAGCGCTGTCGGCCCGGCAGTAAGGCGATAGTTGCCGGCGTCGGCTCCGGAGAGCGTCACATTGGTTGAGGTCACGGTCTTGCCGACGCCGACGTTCTTGTCGGCAAACGTCCCTGTTACGCCGGTCAGGGTGATGTCGTCCGTCCCCAGCCTGCCGCTGAGCGTCGCGGAACCGATGTTGAACGTCGCCGCCACAGTGGCGTCATAGACCTTGTTGTTGGCGGTAATGCCGGTGATGTTCAGTGGCGCGGTTGCAATCGTTGCGGTCAGCGTTGCCGCGGTGCTGGCCAGCACGTAGTTGCCCGCGTCCGCCCCCGTGAGGCCGAGCCCGGTGACGTTTACTGTCTTGCCAATCCCGGCATTCTTGTCCGAGAAGGTCGCACTTCCGCCGGTCAGACCCAGAACGTCGGCACCGAGGCGACCGACAAACACCAGGCTCCCGGAATTCAGCGATGCTGCGGTTGTCGCATCGTAGGTCTTGTCGGCGGCGCTGAGGCCCGAAATCCCGCTGATTGTGGCCTGCGTGATCGTCGCCGTCGCCGTACTGGTCGCGTTGGCCAGGGTGTAGTTGCCCGCGTCCGCGCCGCCCAAAGTGATCCCGGTAACCGACACCGACTTTCCAACGCCGACGTTCTTGTCGGCAAAGGCGCCAGCCGCCGAGCCCACCGTCAGGACATCCGAGCCCAGGCGACCTGAGAACACTGCGCCACCGGTGTTCAAGGTCGCGCCAGTGCCGGCGTCGTAGACCTTGTTTGCCGCGGTGATGCCGCTGACGGACGCAATTGCCGCCGCCGAAATTGAGGCCGTGGTCGTGAGGTTTCCGGTCAGAAGCGTATAGTTGCTGGCGAGGCCCGTGCCGTTTCCAAGCGTAACACCCGTCACGTTGACGGTCTTGGCGACGCCCACATTCTTGTCGCCGAAGGTCGCGGAGCCACCGCCAAGAACCAGGGTCTCGCCGCTGACCAGGCCAGAGAGGCCGCCCAGACCCGTCAACACCGCCGACGTCGTCGTGTCATACACTTTGTTGGCAACGGTGACGCCCGTCAGGGTCAGCGTGGCGGGGGTAATGTTTCCGATAGATGTCGCGCTTGTTGCACCGAGGCTGTAGTTGCCAGCATCGGTGCCGGCGAGGGTTATGCCAGTGATATTGACGGTCTTGCCGGACCCCACGTTTTTGTCGGCGAACGCGCCCACTGCGGCACCTACTGTCAGGACGTCCGAACCTAGCCGACCGGTGAAGCTCGTCGCGTTGGTGTTGAGCACGGCCAACGTCGACCCGTCATAGACCTTGTCCGCGACGGTTATGCCGCTGACTGCTGTGATCGCCGCGCGGGTAATGTCGGCTGTCGCGCCAGGGGTGCCGTTCAACTGGTAATTGCTCGCCAGCCCAGTGCCGTTATTGAGGGAGAAGCCTGTAAGGGTGATGGCTTTGCCGACGCCGACGTTCTTGTCGGCAAAACTCGCTGATCCGGTGTTGATCGTGAGGGTCTCGGATCCGATCAGGCCCGTCAGTGTGCCGGGATTGCTGACGGTCGCGGTGGTCGTTGTATCGTAAACCTTGTTCGCCACGGTCAGGCCGCCCAGACTCAACGTCGTCCTGGCGATCACATAGGGTGAATCCGCGCCGGCTTGGGCGGCATACCCCAGACCGCCAAGCACGGGTCCTGCGGCGGCTCCCATGACACTCAAGGTATAGGATCCTGCATTGAGCAGTGCGTTGCCGGCGCCGGAAATGCTAACCGATCCACCCGGCGTGCCGGTGTCGCCATTGACCAGGCCGCTGACCTGCAAGGTCGGCGTCGTTGTCGTGCCGTCATAGGCCCGACCGCTGCCGGCGGCGGTGGCGGCTACAGTTACCAGCGGTTGCTCGCGGAAGATGCTGCTCAGGCCCGCCGCAAGCGACGTCGTAAACCCGGTGTTTCCGTTGGTGTCGCTCCAGTACCGGGAGTTACCGGTGCCTACGGCGGTCGCAACGCCGGTGCTGTTGGCGATACTGCCGGTGAAAATGCGGCCCACGCCGCCGGCCCCAACCGAGAACGAGCCGCCGGCGATCACGACGTTGCCGTTCGTATCGGTCGAACCGGGCCCGGCGACGCGGTTCGCCGTGCGTCCGGCCTGCAGGGTCAAGGCGGTGGCGGTGATGGCTGTGGTCGAGACAGCGCCGGTCACAGTGATGTTGCCGGTCTGGGTGCTGACCAATACGTCGCCTGCCGCAGAAATGCCGGAGAGACCAAGCGCTCCACTGTTGGCCAGCAGAATGGCGCCGCCGCTGGTCAGGTTGGCGCTGGTGATATTGTTCGTCGGGCTGTTCAGGGAAAGACCGCCGGCATTGCTGCTCGAGAGGCTCAAAGCGCCGAGTCTTGCGGTCGCCCCCAACGCACCGCCGTAGGACTGGGCGCCTGCGCCTGAGGTGACCGTCAGATTGCGCGGAGAATTGACACTGTCGGAGTCAACGGCGCCCGAAAAACTCACGTTCGAGGCGACGGTGGAAATCGAGGTATTGGCCACCAGGGTGAGTGGCCCTGTCACGGTTATGGCGCCTGCGCTGGATGTGAATGCGCCACCCAGTCGGACGCCTGACGTGTTGGCAAAGGTCTGCGTCCCGGTTGTCGCCGCGCCGGCCGATACCGTGATCGGGCCGCCTGCGCTGGGACTGAGCGAGAGGTCTCGGAGCGCGCGAACGCCGCCCAACGCACCGTTGAACGCCGAGCCGCCCGTCGCGCCGCTCAGGGTCAAGGACTGCGCCCCGGCGGTCGTGGCGTTGATCGTGCCGCTGAACACCAGCGCGCCCGTCGACGTGAACGTCGCATCACTCGACAGCACGATGGGCGCGGCGATCGTCAGCCCGGAGGCGAACGTTGCCGTTCCGCCGAGAACGAAAGACTGCAGGTTGGTGGTGGCGCCGATGTCACCGTTGAAGGTTTTGGCGCCGGTCGTCGTGATGGTGAGACTGTGTACACCTGGGGCCGCGCCATTGACCGAACCCCCAAGTGTCACGGCCCCGGTTCCTGCCGAGAAAATGGTGTTGCCACCGATGATCGCAGCGCTTGCAAC
>JANNFM010000392.1:0-3289 GCA_031379795.1 Alphaproteobacteria bacterium | reverse complement strand
CCCTCAGCTGTTGCCCCGCCATCAGTAGTCCGCCCATTCAGCGTTGAACGTGATCGCCTTGGTCACCCGCACGGCCGCATAAACCCGCTCGCCCGCAGCCAAAATCAGCGGGTTGTCGTCGGAGTATCCAAAGTCGGTCGTGGGCACCTCGGTGGTGTCGGCCATGGTGTAGGCGGCTGCCAGCGCGCTCTCGAAAAACGCCTTGGTCGTCCCGCTGTCTCGCGAGCGGAACAACTGCAGCTGCACCGCGGTCGCCAGCGTCTCCAGCGGGGTCGCGCCGATCCGGGTCACCCGCGCGCCGTTGGCGCCGGCGGTGACCAGCAACACCGTATTGGTCGGGCTGGTCGTATAGGTGGTGTTGGCTGTGGTGCAGGCCGCGTTGTTCGACTGCGGGGTCTGCGGCGTGATGATGGAATTGGCTGTAACGGCCATGAATTCAATCTCCTAAAGGGCTATGGCGAAGGCGAGCGCGAGGCCTTTGACGGCCGTCGCATAGTCGCTGAGGTTGGCGCTCGACAGGCCCTGCCAACTGGCGTTGGTCCCGTCGGAGGTGACGAATTTTCCGGCGTTTCCGCTCTGGGCGGGCAAGGCGCCGGCGTTGTAGGACCAGGCCACCGCCGACACCCAGTCCTTGATCGAGGCGCCGCCATAGCCGGGGGTCTTCACCGCCCCGCCGTCGGTCAGCGCCCAGATAATGTCGCCCGGATCCACGGTCACGGTCCCTCCCGCCCCGGTGGTCAACACGACCGGCCCGGCACAGGCATTCCAGACCAGATAGGTCTTGCTCACCGCCGGCAGGGTCACCGTGAACGGCCCCGCCCCGCCGGTGAACTTCACCATCGCCGTGCGCGCCTCGTCATCGGGCGCATTGGCGGTGGTCAGCGCGACATTGCCGGTCAGGGGCTTGGTCAGCCAGCCCGCGACCGCATAATCGACGTGTTGCAGGACAGCGTTCAGCTTCTCGCCCCACAGGTTGATGTTTTCCCCGGTGAACTGCTGTTCGAACCGGAGTGAAGGCGTCCAGGATGAAGGCATCAGACGATCACAGCTCCCGTATCTTGGCGGATCCAGTTGATCCCGTTGGAGTGGGCGAGAATGTTGAGGTCGGTCACCAGCACCAGGGTCTGGGGATAGCTGGCCGCCGGTGGCAGTCCGCTCTGGCTCACGGCGAACACGGCCGTCGGCGCACCTGGCGCGATCACCCCGGCCAGGGCGTCGGCGAACGACATCAGCAGGGTGCGCAGGCCCTCGGGCACCCCCGGCCCGATCACGCCGGGCATCTAAACGCTCCACGCAGGGGCCTGGCCCGGCAATTCGGTGGTCAGAATCCGCGCGGCCCGGCTGCGGGCCTCCTTGGAATTGGCCTCCGCGATGGCCCGGCCCAGCTTGGTCTCATAGGCCGCCGCCAGGTCCGCATCGCGCAGGAACGGCGCCGCCTCGCTCAGCGTGGCAAACAGATAGACGTCGGGAAAGTCGCTCAGCAGCGCATTGGTCGGCGCCGCGTCCGACAGCCCGAATTTCTTCAGCATCCGCAGCGTCAGCCCATAGGCCTGGTCACAGGGCCGGTCGAAGCCGAGGTTGCCCCCGTCCACCGTCCAGGCCCCGGGCTCCCCGCGCAGCGGCGACACCGCAATCAGCCCCGCCTCCACAAACCGCAACTCGGTCCGCCCCGAGGCCCGCTCGATCCACAGCCGCAGCGGCTCGGTAAACCCGACCGGCAGCGCGATCGTCCGCGCACCTGTAACCGCCGCCAGTGAAACCTCCACCTCGGCCAGGCGCGTGCGCATCACCCTGTTCAGCCGGGCCTCCGCCAACTGAATGAATTCCGGAATACGCGCGGTCAGATCCGCCCGCACCAGCCAGTTCGCCGCCGCTGCCTGCAGTTCGGCATAGGTCGTGATCGCCATAATGGGCTCCACACATGAAAAAGCCGCCCAGAGGCGGCGTTAAAGGGAAAATGGGGGTGCGCGAGGTTCGGGTCAGAATGACTATTGGCCGTGGCCTTGGCAGTCGCAGAGCGACCTTTCAAGGAAGATCGTGGGCGGCGAAACTCGTTCGGTCCCGGGAAGTCTCATCGCCCGCCTGGAAATGATGGACACCCACCGCATCGCGCTTGAAGACCACAAGTGGCGATTCTCGATTTCAAACGGTTTGCAGGCGAACTTGCGGACGCGGGGCTGGTGTGCCTCACTGGAGGGCCCCGGCGGTTGCCATGGGGAACTATAGGGGGTGGCGGCTACAGGTGCCCGGTGCCCGGAGCGGCTGACTTGCCGGCAGTCGAAACGCACTTGTATATCAAGTAACAACCTGTCGCCCCCAATTGGGCCTCGAATTGATCTAGACGGACCAGCTTGGTCATCGCTTTCCTGAGTTGGGATTTTTGGTAGCCCAGAGTCCTCAATCTGAAATCGAGGAGCCCAATCATGGTAAACATGTGGACTTTGGCCACATGCTGAAGACCCCGCGCATTCAGCTGTAGTTGAATGGACCTACCAAGAAAGTAGACAAACTTGAACTCATCGATGCTTTTGTTCGGGATAATATCGAAATCATACAGGTAACTGCTAATACCCGCTGCCGCCGCGCGATATATCGACTCAGCATTCTCTTCAATCGTCTTGCGATAAGCTAGCAGACTTTGCCCGTATCCCGGGTGGGACGGGTCAAACCTGAAGTAGGAGCGCGCGAAAGTCTCTACGTATACGGTAGTGAACTGAATCAGTTCATCGCGCAACATAATCTCAAATGGACGTGACATGTCTGGCCCCGTTCCCCCCACGAAACGGAGCGTTATACGTCTGCTAAAAACTCGTCGTCGCGATGGTCGCCACGCAGCAGCGATTGGAGAAACGAAACGTCCAAAGAGTTCGTTCCATTTTGCTCATCACCCAAGCCCGCCTCAATGGTAATGTCAGCGGGGACCGCGCTCATGAGGTTGCTACGCAGTTCTTCAGCGGTTGCTGTAGCGGCAACCTCCCACTCGCTTAGCTGTTGATGACTCATAATGCAGGCCCAAGGTTGTCGTATCGACTCGCGAAGGCGCGGTCCGCTACGTGACTCACGTACGCGAGTCAAGCGGCAAACTCAGACGAACCCCCTTAAGTTCCGGTTAATCGGTACCGTGCGCCGGGCGAACGCGCGAGTCTTTTCGCTTGTCGACCGGCACTTTCGACCTCGCTAGCGGCGATTTTAGGCCGATATTATGGCGAACTGGTCACACTAGCGCAAAGCTGCCGGTAGTCTCGACCACTGGCGCGACGCCGTGTGCGCCCGCGCCGATGACGGCACC
>JANNFM010000383.1:0-1814 GCA_031379795.1 Alphaproteobacteria bacterium | reverse complement strand
CCGCGGTTTTGGCCATCTCCGGCACCAGGGTGACGGCGGTGGCACCGGAGCCGATCACCACGACCGACTTGCCGGCATGGTCCAGATCGGCGGGCCACTGCTGCGGGTGGACCATGCGGCCCTTGAAATCCGCCATCCCGGGGAAGTCCGGCGTGTAGCCGCCGTCGTAGGAATAGTAGCCGCCGCACAGGAACAGGAAGTTGCAGGTGTAGCGCTGGGTCTTGCCGGCCACCTCGGCCTCGACTGTCCATTGCGCATCGTCGGTGGACCAGTCGACGCGCTTGATCTTGTGGCCGAAGCGTATGGCTTTCTCGATGTCGTTCTCGCGCGCGGTCTCGCGGACATATTTCAGGATCGAGGGCCCATCGGCGATGGCCTTGGCCTCGGTCCAGGGTTTGAAGGCATAGCCCAGCGTATACATGTCACTGTCGGAGCGGATGCCGGGATAGCGGAACAGGTCCCAGGTGCCGCCGATGGCGTCACGACCCTCGAAGATCGCAAAGGTGCGGCCCGGACAGGCGGTTTTCAGGTGATAGGCTGCACCGATCCCGGACAGGCCCGCCCCGACAATCCCGACGTCAAAGTGTTCCATGGTCAAACTCCCGAAACTCCTGATGCGGGATAGCTGATCGGCGTTCACTTACCAAGAGGCTGCCAGGAACGGCGAGCATCCCAGGTTTCCCCCTCTGGGGGAAAGCGGCGCGCAGTCCCGCAGGGGCAAGTCGCCGATGGGGGAGGTCTTGCCCAAGAACTTCCCCCATCGGCCACTCGTGCTTCGCACCTCGGGCCGCTTTCCCCCAAAGGGGGAATGGGTGTTTGTCCACCTCTGTAGGTCCCTTGCCGCCTACGGTACAATCGGCGTTCAGACCAGCAGGTCCAGCGCCGAATGGTCGTGGATGTGAGTGGTCGCGCCACCGATCATCTGCAGGAACATCTCGTCGCCCCGCGCGGTCTGCTCCACCACCATCGCCGCGAAGAACGCCGTCAGGAACAGGGTGAAGGCACCGTGTCGATAGTGGTGGCGCAGGTCGTCAAGACTGTAACCCGTCACCCCGAGGTCGGTCAGCGTGCGGTGATAGAGGCTCAACAGTTCGGGTTCTGCGGCGCGGCGCTCCTCAGGCTTCAGCGCGCCCGCCAGGAAATAGGCCACGTCCATGGAGCCCGGCCCATAGGCAAAGGACTGCCAGTCCAGCACCGTGCAGGGATGGCCACCCGCCGACGTGCCAAACATCATGTTGTCGGGCCGGAAGTCGTTGTGGGTCAGGCAGCGCGGCCCGTCGTACAGCCGCCCGAACGCCGCCCATCGGCTGGAAATCGCCTCGCCGACCTGGATGGCCCCGGGCGTCACCCGGTCACCATAGCGGGCGCAGAACCCCTGCCAGAGGCCGCCGACCAGTTCGCCTGAAACGGGGCTGGTCGGTGCCGCCTTTGATCCCGACACCCACCCAAGTTCGTCAAGCCCATCGTCGCCCCAGAACGAGGCGTGCAAACGCGCGGCCTGCACCATCACCAGCCGGGCCTGATCAAGGGTGACGCCTTTCAGCTGATCACCCTGCTGCGCGGGCGACAGGTCCTCCATCATCAACACGAACTCGCCGCTGGTCTCCTCGACATCTGTGAACCAGACCCTGGGTGTCTGAACCAACGCCTTTCCAGCCAGTTGCTGATAAAACCTCACCTCGCGCAGGTAGTTGCCCAGCATCACCCCGGTGTTGCGGCTTTCATCGTTGGCCGCCGGAAACTTGCCCACCAGCGAGGTGGGCGCGTCCGGCACCGTGCGGGCGTAGTCCAGCTTGAACCGGACGCTGTCACCG
>JANNFM010000376.1:0-14387 GCA_031379795.1 Alphaproteobacteria bacterium | reverse complement strand
TTGCGTATCGCAACCCATCACGCCGATAGTGCCCCCGGGTGGTTTCGGTCCAGGCCATGTGTCCTCCATTGAGCTTCGCAACCCAACGGAATCACAACCAATTGAAATCACCCACCTTCTTTTTCAGTCAGCCTCTTAGACGTTGACCGGGGCGGCGCGGCACGTAGGACTGGATCGCTGAGTTCGGCTTCGGAGGAACGACCCTGTCCGCCCCCATCAAGATCGCCATCGCCGGCGCCCTCGGGCGAATGGGCCGCGCTGTGGCCGCGATTGTCGACGCCGATCCTGACCTGGTGATCGCCGCGCGGTTCGACCGCCCCGGTCTGGAGGGTGAAGGTCTTCTCACGGCGGCCGAGGCCCTGGCGGCGGCGGACGTCGTCATCGATTTCACCACCCCGGAGTCCTCCGTGGCCTTGGCCGCCCAGGCGGCGGGACGCGGCGTGGCGCTGATCATCGGCTCCACTGGCCTGTCACCCGACCACATCCGCCGGATCAACGAGGCGGCAGGGCGGATCGCCGTGGTGCGCACGGGCAATTTCTCGCTGGGGGTCAACATGCTGATTGGTCTGGTGGCCCAGGCCGCGCGCGCCCTGCCCGCTGACGCCTATGACATCGAGATTTTCGAGGCTCACCATAGGCGCAAGGTGGACGCGCCGTCCGGCACGGCGCTGATGCTGGGCGCGGCGGCGGCTGAGGGTCGTGGCGTCGACCTGGACACGGTGTCACGTCGGGCCCGCGACGGCCTGGCCGGGCCTCGTCCGGAGGGCGAGATCGGGTTTTCGGTGCTGCGCGGGGGCGACATCATCGGCGACCACAGCGTCACCTTTGCCGCCAACGAGGAAATCCTGACCCTCAGCCACTCGGCGCGGGACCGCAGTCTGTTCGCCAGAGGCGCCGTCGCCGCCGCCCGCTGGGCTGTGGACCAGCCGCCCGGCGAGTACGACATGCAGGACGTGCTCGGCTTCAGGACCCGGTAGGATGCACGATCTGCTGGACGAGGACGCGACGTCGCAATTGGCCGCCCTGGCCATGCGTCGCGTGTCGGCGGTTGAGCTGTTGAAAGCCTCCCTGGCCCGGCACGCCGAAACCCACGCTGCGCTCAATGCCGTGATTGCGGCCGATCCTGAGCGGGCCCTCGAACGCGCGCGGGCTCTGGACGATGCCCGTACCCGAGGTGAGGCGACCGGGCATCTGGCCGGCCTGCCCATGACCATCAAGGACACCTTCGACGTTGCCGGCATGGCCGCGTCGTCAGGCCTGGCCGACTACCGGCGGCGGATGACCACAGACGCCGACGCAGTCGGCCATGCGCGCCGCGCCGGGGCGGTGATCTGGGGCAAAACCAATGTGCCCGTGCTGGCCGCGGACTGGCAGAGCGCGAACAAGCTCTATGGCGTCACCAACAATCCCTGGGACATCACCCGCACGCCAGGCGGATCCTCGGGCGGGGCGGCGGCAGCGCTGGCGGCGCGGGTGACGGCGCTGGAGATCGGGTCTGACATCGGCGGCTCCCTGCGGGTGCCCGCCAGTTTCTGCGGGGTGTTCTCGCATAAGCCGACCTGGGGCCTGATTTCGCCACGCGGACACGTGCCGCCGCATCCCGGCTCGCACGCCGAGCGGGACCTGAACGTGATCGGACCGATGGCGCGGTCGGCGCGGGATTTGCGCCTGCTGCTGTCGACCATCGAGGCGGGAACCCTGGCACCGAAGGCCCCGCCGTCAGATCTGAAGAACGTCCGTATCGGGCTCTGGCTCGACGATCCGCTTTGCCCGCTGGATCCGGCCGTTCGCGCAACGCTTGAGGCCTTTGCGGCGGATATTCGCGCGGCCGGCGCGACTGTGGAGCCGATCAAGAGCCCGGTGGACATGCGCGCGCTGTTGTTCGCCTATGTCACCCTGCTGGGCGCCGTTCTGAGTGAGGACATGCCCGGGAAGACCCTCCGGGCCCTGGAATTGGGTCGCCCGTTCGCCAGACACGCCCTGGCGCGCGGCGCGGGGCCACTGTCGCCGGCGGCGTCGGCCATGGCCTACACGGCGAGGCACCGCGAGTGGCTGGCCGCAGACGCGGTCCGCGCACGGCTGCGGTTCGAGATCGCGGCGACGTTTGATAGCTGTGACGTGATCCTGGCGCCGATTGCGCCTGTTCCAGCCTTTCCGCACGATCCAAAGCCGTTCCTGCGCCGAACCCTCGCGACGTCGGACGGGCGGGAAATCCCCTACAACAGCATGTTGGCCTGGATCAGTCTGGCGACGGCGCTGCACCTGCCGGCGACGGCGGTTCCTGCGGGTCTCACCGCGTCTGGCCTGCCGGTCGGCGCCCAGCTGATCGGACACAAGGGTGGAGACGCCAAGACGCTGGCGATCGCGCAGGCCATCGATGAAAACGTTCGCGGGTTCGCGCTGCCGCCGGCTTAGGTCAGCGTCCGCTCATGCACGACTCCATTCGAATTCCGAACTAACCTCGTCTTGAATCCGAACCCGGTCGATGGGATCATTGCGTCGAAGCGGAGATTTCCAATGAAGTGGGGCGATCTGGCAGGCGAGCGGTGCTCGGTGGCGCGGTCCGTGGCGGTCATCGGCGACCGCTGGACCTTGATGATCCTGCGCGACTGTTTCCGGGGTGTCCGCCGCTTCGAGGATTTCGAGCGCCGGCTGGGCATCTCCCGCAGCATCATCGCCGAGCGCCTGAAGACTCTCACCGACGAGGGCGTCCTGCGTCGCGACGCCTATCAGGACCGCCCCGTCCGCCACGAATACCGCCTCACCGACAAGGGCATGGCCCTGCACCCGGTGATGATGGCCATCGTCCACTGGGGCGATACGCACTATGCGGGCGGCGAAGCCCCCCCGCTGATCAACCGCCACAAGACCTGCGGGTGTGACTTCACGCCAGTGCAGACGTGTTCGGAATGTGGAGAGCCAGTGGGCGCAAGGGATGTGGACGTCAGGGCGTCGGCCTGAAACCTCTACCGCCCGCCGGTCGAGCCGAACCCGCCAACCCCGCGCGCCGTATCGTCCAGGCTCTCCACCTCAACCCACTGCGACTGCACCACCGGGGCGATCACCAGTTGGGCGATGCGGTCGCCGCGGCGGATGATGAAGTCTTCGGGGCCATGGTTGATCAGGATCACCTTCACCTCGCCACGATAGTCGGCGTCGATGGTGCCGGGGGAATTCAGGCAGGTGATGCCGGACTTGAATGCCAGGCCCGAGCGGGGCCGGACCTGACCCTCGAAGCCTTCGGGCAGGGCGAAGGCCAGACCGGTCGGCACCGGATGCCGCTCGCCGGGGCGCAGCACCAGGGGCGCGTCCTGCGGCACAGCCGCGCGCAGGTCCATGCCCGCCGCCTGTGCGGTTTCATAGGCGGGAAGCGGCAGACCCTCTGCGTGGGGCAGGCGGGTAATCGGCACAGTCGGTGTCGTCACTGGAATTCCCTGGCGATGCGGGCGGCAAGGTCACGGGCCACGCGGGCCTTGTCCATCCGGTCCCATCGCTCGATTCCCCCAGCAGACACGATGGCGACGGCATTCTGATCGCCGCCCATGGTGCCCGCGATACTGACATCGTTGGCAACGATCCAGTCGCAGCCCTTGCGCGCCAGCTTGGCCGTGGCGTGGGCCTCTATGTTGTCGGTCTCGGCGGCAAAGCCGACGACCAGCACGGGTCGGCGGGGCCCCTTCGACAAGGTCGCCAGGATGTCGGGATTTTCCACGAGTGTCATCGCGGGCGGTCCGCCGGCCCCCTTCTTGATCTTGCCAGTCCCGACACTCTCGGGCCGCCAGTCGGCCACGGCGGCGACACACACCACAATGTCTGCCGGCAGGGCCGCCTCGCAAGCCGCCAGCATCTCGCGTGCGGTTTCCACGTCCACCCGGCGCACCCCGGCTGGCGCCGCCAAAGCCGTGGGGCCGCTGACCAGGGTGACCTCCGCGCCCAGCTCCGCCAGCGCCCCGGCAATCGCATAGCCCTGTTTGCCCGAGGAACGATTGGTCAGCAGGCGAACCGGGTCAATGGGCTCCGCCGTCGGTCCCGCCGTGACGATAGCGCGCCGACCCTTCAGCGGGCCATCTGAAGGCGGGCTGAGCGCACTCTGGATCGCCGCGAAAATTTCGGCGGGCTCTGCCATCCGCCCCGGCCCGAACTCGCCACAGGCCATCGCACCGTCGTCAGGCCCCACGAACTGAACACCGTCGGCCTTGAGCGTCGCGAGGTTCCGCTGTGTCGCAGGGTGGTTCCACATCCACACATTCATCGCCGGGGCCATCAGCACCGGCTTGTCGGTCGCCAGCAAGGTGGTTGAGGCCAGGTCCCCGGCCAGACCCTGCGCGGCCTTGGCCATCAGGTCCGCCGTTGCGGGGGCCACCACAACCAGGTCGGCGGAGCGCGACAGCTCGATATGGCCCATCTCGGCTTCGTCCGTCAGTGAGAAGAGTTCGGAATAAACCTTGTCCTCGGCGAGCGCCGACAAGCTGAGCGGGGTGACGAACTGGGCTCCGGCGCCGGTCAGGATGGGTCGCACAGCAATGCCCGCCCGACGCAGCAATCGCGTCAACTCCAGGGCCTTGTAGGCCGCGATACCGCCGCCGACGATGAGGAGAACTCGCTTGGTGCTCAAGGTCGAAAGCCCTTTCCAACGGGAATTTGCTTTAAGCTATGCAAGGGGACTCGACAAACCCAAGCGGTTGTGTTCATTTTTTGTTCTTGCTCAGCCTCAGCGGAGAACGAACATGGCGGGTATGAGGATATTCTTGTTATCGGGCGTGGCGGCCCTGGTTCTGGCCGGCTGCGACAACGGCCCTTCCGCCGTCTCACAGAAGCAGGCGGCCGGAACCCAGATGGCGACCAACACGCAAGGGTACAGCTCGGGGTCGGCGTCGGTCGGCGACGAGGCTGAAGGCCCGCGCGTCGATCATCGCCAAGATCCGGTGAAGCTGGTGGACGGCAAGCCTATGTGGTCGGCCAGTCGCAAATTCTCGGCTCAGGAGAATGCAGAACGCGCCTTCGCCCGGAATGGCGCCGACTTTGGGGCCGACAACCTGGGCGAATTCGTCGAGACGGCGCACACCTTCGTCACCAGCCCGCCCAAGGGCACACTTACCTATTCCCGCAGGAACGGCGACAAGTTGTTCTACGATCCCAAGGGCAATGTCTTCGCCGTGGCCAGCCGGGCCGGGGCGCCTCGCACCATGTTCAAACCGGACGAGGGCATGGCCTATTGGGAAGAACAGAAGACCCGCGAAGCCCGGCGCCAAACCGCCAGCGCCAGTCGCCGGGACCGTGCGGGCGATGATGGCTGATCCGCGCCACATCGTCCGGACCCGCGATATCGACTGGGCGCAGGTCCGCGCGGGTCGGCACCCGTTCAATCCCGAATCGGAAATGCGCAAGGTCGGTTTGGGCGACCAGACCGGCATGCGCCGCGTCCTGACCAACCTGATCCGTCTGCCGCCCGGCAAGGAGAGCTTTATCGCGCACGCTCACGCCGTCGAGGAAGAGTTCATCTTCATCCTGGAAGGGTCCGGTCAGGTGACCCTGGATGGCGTCGCCCATGATGTCGGGCCGGGTGACTTCATCGGATTCCCGACCGATGGCGTGGTGCACGGCTTCCGGAACACCGGCGAGGGCGACTTGCTCTATCTGACGGCCGGTGAGCGGGCCCGGCTCGAGGTTGCCGAGATGCCGTCCATTGGCAAGACTGCAGTGTTCAAGCCAGGGGGCGTAACGATGTATGGCGAGGGCGACATCGAGGTGCTGACCGAAGCTGAATGGGGCGCACGAAGCCGGTTGTCCTAAAACACTACCGCCGCCAGCAGAAACGCGCCGCCCGCCAGCGCCGCGCCCAGGGCGAACCACATGAGCGGCCTCTGTCGTGGAGTCGGCGTCTGGGCCACCGTCGGCGTCTGGGCCATGCGTGCGATGTTGCGGATGGCGGCCTCAGCCTCACCGGCGAACTGCCGGATGCGGGTGATCGGCGACAGTTCGCGGGCGATCCAGCGCTTCACGACGGGTTCTGCTGCGCCCCAGATATCATGCTGGGGATCAATCCGCCGGGCCACGCCTTCGACGGTCATCATAGTCTTTTGTAACAGCACCAGTTCTGGCCGCAGGTGCATCTCATAGAGGGCGGTGATCTCGAACAACTGGGTCAGCACCCGGCTCATGGCCACGGCGTTGGCAACGCGTCCGAACACCGGCTCACCCACCGCCCGCAACGCCTGGGCGAAGGCAGCGACGCTGTGATGTGCCGGGACATATCCCGCATCAAAGTGCACCTGGGCGACCCGGATGTAATCCCGGCGCAGGAAGCCCCAGAGGATCTCGGCCAGATACCGCCGCTCCGGGGCGCCCAACCGGCCGATGATTCCGAAATCGACGGCATAGATCCGGTCCGGCGCGGCGGCGAACAGATTGCCTTCATGCAGGTCTGCGTGGAACACTCCGTGGTCCAGCGCCTGGGCCAGAAACGCGCGGGTGAGATTGTCGGCCAAGGCCTTGCGATCAAGCCCCGGCTGCTCCAGCGCCGCGGCGTCTGACAGCGCCATGCCCTGCGCCCACTCCATGGTCAGGCAACGCTTCCCGACCCCGTCCCAGATCACCTTCGGCGCAGCCATATAGCCGTCAACCGCCATGATCCCGGCCAGCTCGTCGGCCCCGGCCGCCTCCAGGCGCAGATCCAGCTCCAGTTCCGTCGCCCGGATCACGGTTGCAGCGAGGGCGACCGGCTCCAGCCGTCGTGCCAGCGGCGCCCAGCGCTCGACCAGCCGCGCCGCAAGCGCGAGCGCTTCGGAATCGGACGCCACCCGCTGGGCAATGCCGGGCCGCAACACCTTCACCGCCACCCGGCGGCCGTCGATCAGGACCGCGTCATGGGCCTGCGCCAGCGAAGCCGCGGCCACCGGCTCGCCAAACGTCTGGAACAGCGCCTCGATAGGCTGTCCAAGCTCCCGCTCGACCTCGACCCGGGCCTGGGCGAGCGGGAACGGCGGAAGCCGGTCCTTCAGGTGGCCGAGATCTTCCGCGAAGACGGCCCCAAAGATATCGCCGCGGGTCGATAGCAGCTGCCCCACCTTGATCGCCACCGGCCCCAGGGTCTCGAGCGACCGCGCCATCCGCTCGCCCGGGCGACCGCTCCGTTTTGTGGCGAATACCCGAAGCACCCGCGCCACTGCGCCCATCGTGGGCGGATAATAGGGATCACCCTCCACAGGCAGCAGGGCGTCATTCCGGATCAGGGTCCAGCCGGCGCCGAACAGTCGCAGATAGGCGCCCATCGCGGCCATGGGCGTCTAGATCGCCCGCGCGGTGTGGAGCGCCGCGACACCCGCTGTGAAATTGGTCCAGCCCACCTGGGCAAATCCGGCCTCACCGATCAGGGTCGCGAACGCCTGCTGGTCGGGGAAGCGCCGGATGCTTTCCACCAGATACTGGTAGGACGCACGATCACCCGCGACCCGGGCGCCGATCTCCGGGATCACGCCGAAGGACCAGGCGTCATAGGCCTTTCGCAGCGCTTCGGTGACCGGCCGGGAGAACTCCAGGCACAGGAACCGTCCGCCGGGCTTCAGCACCCGCCGCGCCTCCCGAAGGGCGCCTGGGATATGGGTGACATTGCGAATGCCAAAACTGATCACATAGGCCTCGGCGCTGGCGTCGGGCAGCGGCAGGCGCTGGGCATCGCCGACCGCCCAGGTGATCTCCGGCATGCCGCCGCGCTCTCGGCCAGCTGCGATCATCTCGGCATTGTAGTCGACCACGAAAATCTTTGCGTCGGCGCCGCCGCGCCGCAGTTGCGCCCGCCGCGCCAGTTTCGCAAACCGACGCGCCATGTCGCCGGTGCCACCCGCGCAGTCGATGATGGTCTCGCCCGGCTGGGGATTGAGGCGCGCGGCGACCGCGTCCTTCCACAGCCGGTGGACCCCCACACTCATCAGGTCGTTCATCAGGTCGTAGCGGCCAGCCACGCGGTCGAACACACCCCTGACGAGACCCGCTTTTTGGGCGGCGTCGACATCGCGGAAGCCAAAGGATGCGGAAGGTCCGGTCATGAAGCTGCTCTTAACTCTAGAGGCCTTGGCGCGCCAGCGATGCCGTGCCAAGCCAGCGGCACATGCCTGAATTGCCCGAAGTCGAGACTGTACGCGGTGGCCTGGCGCCTGTTCTGGAGGGTGCAAGGCTGGCCCGCGTTGAGGCGCGCCGCCCGGATCTGCGCTTCGCGCTGCCGCCTGACTTCGTGCAGACGCTGACGGGCGCCACGATCGTGACGCTGGAACGCCGGGCAAAATACCTGTTGGGACGACTGGATCGCGGGCAGACCCTGGTCATGCACCTGGGCATGAGCGGCCGGTTCGAGGTCACCCGCCCTGAGGGCCAGACGCGGCCCGGCGCGTTCCACTACGCCCCGGACCTGAACCCCAAGCACGCTCACATCGTGTTCGAGACCGAGGCCGGTGATAGGGTGACCTATTATGATCCCAGGCGGTTCGGCTACATGGCGCTGATCGACACGGCGAGCCTGGCGCAACACCCCTGGTTCGTCGGTCTGGGGCCGGAGCCGTTGTCAGACGTGTTCAGTGCGGCGCACCTGAAAACGGCCTTTGCCGGTCGCAAGCAGGGGCCCAAGACCTTGTTGCTGGACCAGCGGACGGTGGCTGGCCTTGGGAATATATATGTCTGTGAGGCGCTGAACCGGGCCCGGATCTCGCCCTTCAAGCCCGCCGGGACGGTGTCTGCGGCGCGACTGGCGGTTCTGGTTCCGGCGATAAAGACCATTCTCACAGAGGCTATCGCCGCAGGGGGTTCGACCCTGCGCGATTTCGCCCAGACGGACGGCGCGCTGGGTTATTTCCAGCACAGCTTCCGCACCTATGACCGCCAGGGCCAGCCCTGCAGGAATGAGGGCTGCAAGGGCATGATTGCGCGCGAGGTGCAGGCCGGACGCTCGACCTTCTTCTGCCCCTCGTGTCAGCGATGAGGATAGCCCTCTCGGCGCTGATCGCCGCGCTCATCGTCGCAGCACCGGCCCTGGCCGAGCCGCAGGTCTGGGTCGTGCGCGATGCCGACTCTGAGATGTTGCTGTTCGGATCGGTGCATGTGCTGCCGCCCGGCCTGGCCTGGCGCCCTGCCGCGCTGGACACGGCGCTCCGTCAGGCCGACGACCTCTGGTTCGAACTCCCGGTGGATGCGGCGACTGAACGCGAGGTCGCGCGTCTGGCGATGATCACCGGAACCTTGCCCCCGGGCCAGTCGCTGTTTGCGCTGCTGCCGCCGGACGATGCGACGCGCCTGCTGAAGCTCGCCGGGACCTTGGGCGTCGACAGGGCGACCCTGGACCGGTTGAAGCCGTGGCTGGCGGAGGTGGCTCTTGGCGCCGGCCTTTATGGCCAGATCGGCGCGGCGTCTGGCCACGGCGTGGAGGCCACCATCAGCGCCACGGCGCCGCCCTCGGCCCAACGGAAGGCGCTGGAGACCCCGGCAGCGCAGATCGCCCTCTTCAACGAGGCCTCCATTGTCGACCAGATCGCCTCGCTGCGCGGATCGATGGATGAGATCGAGGCCGACCCGGATACCTTTGCGACCCTGATCGATGCCTGGATGGCCGGTGATGTGGCCCGTCTGGCCCGTGAAATCACGACGATGCGGGACACGGCGCCAAGAATGTTCCGCAGACTGATCGTTCAGCGCAATATGGCCTGGACGGCGACACTGGACACCAGGCTCAAGGGCAGGGGCCGCACCGTGGTCGTGGTCGGGGCTGGTCACCTGGTCGGCGAGGATGGCTTGCCCGCTCGCCTTAGAGCCCTTGGCTATTCCGTCACCGGGCCTTAATCCGGCATGAGGCCGTGAGTGGAGCAGACATGAGCTACGAGACCCTGATCGTCGAGACCCCCAGCGCGGGCGTGACCCTGATCCGGTTGAACCGACCGGAGGCGCTGAATGCGCTGAACGCCCAGCTGTTGGGCGAACTCGCGGTCGCCCTGGATGCCGCCGAGGTGGATGACGCCGTCCGCTGCCTGGTGTTGACTGGCTCGGAGCGGGCCTTCGCCGCCGGGGCCGACATCAAGGAGATGTCGGACAAGAGCTACGCCCAGATGTTTGTCACCGACATGTTCGGCCCGGTCGGGCGGCGGATCGAACAGTTCCGCAAGCCGATCATCGCCGCCGTGTCGGGCTTCGCGCTGGGTGGCGGCTGTGAACTGGCCATGCTGTGCGACTTCATCATCGCCTCCGAAACGGCCCGGTTCGGACAGCCCGAGATCAACCTCGGCGTCATGCCGGGCATCGGTGGCACCCAGCGCCTGCCGCGCGCGGTCGGCAAATCCAAAGCCATGGATATGATCCTGACGGCCCGGATGATGGACGCCGCCGAGGCCGAGCGCGCAGGCCTCGTCTCTCGCGTCGTGCCCGCCGACAAGCTGATGGAGGAGGCGCTGGCCGCCGCCGCCAAAATCGCCGGCCAATCCCCTCTGGCCGTGATGATGAACAAGGAACAGGTGAACGCTGCCTTCGAGACCACCTTGGCCACCGGCGTGGGCATGGAGCGGCGCCTGTTTCACTCCCTGTTTGCCTTCGAAGACCAGAAGGAAGGCATGGGCGCCTTCATCGAGAAGCGAAAGCCGGCCTTCAAAGGGAAATGAGCCGCCAGGCACCATTGACCGCAAGGGTGCCTTTCAGTATATCCGCGCCTCCAAATTCGCCTGCCGGTCCTCCGGCGGGCCCTATCCGTTTTGAGAGTAGTTCCGAATGGCCAATACGCCCGGCTCCAAAAAGGCGGTCCGCAAGATCGCCCGCCGTACCGAAGTCAACACCGCTCGCCGCTCGCGCGTGCGCACGTTCCTTCGCAAGTTTGATGAGGCCGTGACGGCCGGCGACGCCACAGTCGCCCGGGACGCGTTCGTGAAGGCCCAGTCGGAGCTGATGCGCGCGGTCACCAAGGGCGTGGTTCACAAGAACACCGGTTCGCGCAAGGTCTCGCGCCTGGCCGCACAGCTGAAGAAGATGTCGGCGGCCTGAGCCACGACGGGGGGATCTTTCCCCCACTTGATTGCTAGGAATTCCGAAAGCAGCGCTCGAGAGGGCTCTGCTTTCTTTTGGGCGCACTCCCAAGCAGCCTGCGACATTTTTGACCTCAATTGTGCGTCTTCCGGGATCGCGAAATTGGCTTTCCCTTGGCGGGAAAAGGGTCCCTGTCATGTCAATGAAAATATCGCTCGACCGCGCGAAGAATCACCGTTGACCACTTCGGGTCCACGACTAGTGTCGGTCCTTCAACAGGCGTCTTTGACCCGATCCCGGCCAGCACCGGGACGACGGCGGAGCTTATGCATCCACCGACAGAGAACCTGTGTTTGTAGACGTAGCTGTTGTTGGTTGAGGGGTTCGGGTCCTCGGCTTGTCGACCATTGACGCGATAGGGCTGTGACGAATGACGATTGGTGGGGCAGCAGGCGCCATGGCAAACGCACCGGCATCGGCCGTGTGGGGCAAGACGTGCCTGGTGTTGAAGCGTGAGCTGGGTGACGCTACCTTCGGGTCCTGGCTGGGTCAGGCGGCCTTGCGCGAGTCCGGAGATGAAGTGTGCGTGGTCGCCGCCACCGGCGTCGCGCGCGACTGGATTCGCAACAATGCGTGGCGCCGCATCGGCGAGCTTTGGGCGCAGAACGACCCTCTCGGTCGCCGGCTTGATCTGAAATCCCGACTGGACGTCGACAGTCGACCCGTCAGCCGGGCGGCTGATGTCGCTGAGTCTGCGTCCGCCGTTTTTGAAGTTGAGGTTGCCGCCCCCGTGGCTGCGCGCCAGGGCCGCTTGCAAGGACTGCAGGAGCGCTATTCCTTCGACAGCTTCGTGTCGGGTCCAGCCAATGAGTTCGCCTTCGCCGTGGCGCGTCGGGTGGCGTCCTGGGCTGACGGCCACTTCAATCCCGTGGTCCTCCATGGGCCCTACGGCTTCGGCAAGACCCATCTGCTGAACGCCATGGCCTGGGAGGCGATGCGCACCCAGCCGGACAAACGGGTCGTCTATCTGTCGGCGGAACGCTTCACCTCGACCTTCGTGAAAGCCCTTCAGGACAAGCAGACGCAGGCGTTCAAGGAAGACCTGCGAAATGCCGACCTGTTGCTGATCGACGACGTTCATTTCGTGGCTGGCAAGACCCAGACCCAGGAAGAGCTGTTCCACACGCTGATCGCTCTGGTCGAGGATGGCCGCCGCGTTGTGTTGACCGCCGATCGTTCGCCCAACGAGCTTTCGGAAATGGAGCCACGTTTGCGCTCACACCTGCAGGCCGGATTGGTCTGTGGCATCGAGCCGGCTGACAGGACCCTTCGGCTCGGCATTCTGGAGCGCAAACTTCAAACCCTCGCGCAACAAGGCGGCTTCCACCCCGCAGCCCGGCCTGAAGTGCTCCTGTTCCTCGCGGACCGCTTCACGGACAGTGTTCGCGAGTTGGAAGGCGCCCTGAACACCCTGGTGGCGCGCGTGGGTGGCGACATCGGCCGACTGACCCTGGATGAGTCCCAGGCGATCCTGCGACCCCACCTTTCGGTCAGCGAGCGCAAGGTCACCGTCGATACGATCCAGAAGACCGTCGCCGAGCATTATGCCCTCAAGCAAGCCGACCTGATCTCGGAACGGCGCGCCCGGGCCATCGCCCGGCCCCGGCAAGTCGCCATGTGGCTGGCCAAGCAGATCACCACCCGGTCGCTGCCGGATATCGGGCGTCGGTTTGGGGGTCGTGATCACACCACGGTCCTGCACGCCGTGCGCCGCATCGAGCAGCTAAAGGCTGAGGATCCGGTACTGGCCCGCGACGTCGACCTGCTGTTGCGCAAACTTCGCGGCTAAACGGACACCGTGCCGAATTTCAGGTAAGGTGGCTGAGCCCGCGCAACGGCGGCCACTCCCGAAAAGCCTCACATGCGTGATCTGAAGGGCTCTGCCCTGACCGACCGGCTCGCCGCCGCCGCGGAGGCCAAGGCCGCGCTGCTGGCCAAACTCAAGCCGAAACCCAGCGTTGTCGACCCGCTGTTTGCTGAGCGCGCGGCCATGAAAGCAGCGGACCTGAAAGCTGTTCGCGAGGCCCGCGAAGCTGAAAAGGCCGTGGTCAAACAGGCAGCTGCCGACCGCGTGGCGGCCGCCGAAGCCGATGTCGCCGCCGCCGAAGCTGCCGAACTGGCCGACAAGCGCGGTGCGCGCAAAGAGCGCAAACAGCTCAGCAAAGAAGAAGCCAAGGCCAAACGCGACGCCAAATACGCGGCCCGAAAAGCGCGCTAAGCGCCTGTAAATTCCGTACCGGATTTCACGAACGAGATCGGATTTCCGAAGGGATCGAGGGCGTAGAACATGGTTTCGCCCCAAGGCATGGCGCGGATCCGCGTCACATCGCCGGCGTCAGCGGCGAGGCATCGATCCCGCGCCGCTTCGAGGTCGTCGACCGCGAAATAGACATGCTGCGAAGGATGCATTTGCCAGCCGTCACCGACGGGGTCTCCGTCGGCTGCGGCGTCATAGCAAGCCAGAATGGCACCGCCACCGTCGCCGGCGAAGTAATGACGTCCAGACGAGACGCGTCGGCCCGGCTCTTCCAGCACGGTGCCGTAGAACCGCGCGGCCAGATTGATGTCGCTTACGGGCAAGATGGTCCGATAGAGGCGCACGGTCATGACGGGCTCCCAAAGTCAGACCGATCCTAGCCTAGCCATCCGCCAAAGAAAAAGGGCGGCTGCATCGCTGCAGCCGCCCCATTCTCATCCGGTCAGGCGAACGCGTTTACGCGTCGGCGCCTTCAGCCTGCTTGGCGGACAGGTCCTCGCCGGTCTCCTGGTCGACGACCTTCATGGACAGGCGGGTCTTGCCGCGGTCGTCGAAGCCCAGCAGCTTCACCTTGACCGACTGGCCTTCGGTGAGAACGTCGGAGACCTTGTCCACGCGCTGGTTGGCGATCTGGCTGACGTGAACCAGGCCGTCCTTGGCACCGAAGAAGTTCACGAAGGCGCCGAAGTCGACAACCTTCACGACCTTGCCGGTGTAGATCGCGCCCACTTCAGCTTCCTGGGTGATCGACTTGATCCAGGTCTTGGCGGCATCGATCTTGGCCTGGTCGGCGGCCGCGATCTTGATGGTGCCGTCTTCGCCGATGTCGATCTTGGCGCCGGTTTCGGCGGTGATCTCACGGATCACCTTGCCGCCCGTACCGATCACTTCGCGGATCTTTTCCACCGGGATCTTGATGGTCTCGATCTTGGGTGCGTACTCGCCCAGCTCCTGGCGGGGAGCTTCCATCGCCTTGTTCATTTCGCCGAGGATGTGATCACGCCCGCCTTTGGCCTGAGCCAGGGCCTGCTTCATGATCTCTTCGGTGATGCCGGCGATCTTGATGTCCATCTGCAGC
>JANNFM010000372.1:0-3619 GCA_031379795.1 Alphaproteobacteria bacterium | reverse complement strand
TTGCGTATCGCAACCCATCACGCCGATAGTGCCCCCGGGTGGTTTCGGTCCAGGCCATGTGTCCTCCATTGAGCTTCGCAACCCAACGGAATCACAACCAATTGAAATCACCCACCTTCTTTTTCAGTCAGCCTCTTAGACTATGCAGAAGTGGATACTCGTGCACTCGCGACGCAGCTCTTGCTCATAGTGTCGTTCCGGTTCTTCAATGGCAGTGGGCGGGAGCTTCGTATTCTCGAACTTCGCGGCCAATTGCGCTATCGCGCAATGGGGTCGAGTAGCGAATACGACGCGCTCCCCCGCCCACTCCTGCTGGAAAATCCCAACCTGCCCGAGTTCGGGGATGGGTTTGTTCAGTTTGAGCAGCGAGTGCCAAGAGAACTAGCCGAAAACATGGTTCGCGACTTGGAGGCGGATGGCATGGAGATTGAACTCGTAGGGCTGGAGGTGATCGCGGATGGCGCGAATGCCCGACATGTTACCTTCCCACTACGACTTTGGACTCGTTTGCGAGTATCGCGATCAGCAGCAGGGATCGTGACAGGTCGCGTGATCGTTGGCTCGATGGAGGCCAAGCTCTGAAGCTAGTCATCAAAGGGTAGGACACTAACATCCATCACAACCAGCAATGCCCCCGTATATCGCACCCTACTGTTGATCTGCGGACTGGCCTATGTCTCGCAGATTTCGATCCAAGGCAGCCATTCGACCGACCTGGCGTAGCTGACCACCAGAACCTATTGCTCCGGCATGGCCGACGCATTCGAGGACTCAGAATCCCAAGGTGCCTTGCAGTTCATCAGCTCAATCAGTCCGGCATCCAATTTGGCTGGCACTTTGAGCAGCTCAAGGAGGGCGTCGTAGTTTTCCGGCTCAAGGACAAAATCGCATTGATTGGATGACGCTTCACCGGTCTGGAGTTCCGCGACGCTGCGCTTCTTCTGCATGGCCAATAGCTCCCTCGCTCTACCAATGAACCGAAGTTCATGAGCGCTGACATGTCAGGGCCGACACTAGGCTGGCTATACCATTGGCCGCTCGCCCAGTGTAGCGCCCCCGCCCTACAGCGCCACGAAACTCTCAAACCCACCGTAGATCATGCGCTTGCCGTCAAACGGCGCGTCTGGTCCTTCGGCCTTCATCCGCTCATCGGCCATCACCTTGGCGTTGATCGCATCACGGGACGCGCGGTCGGGAAAGGTGATCCAGGAGAAAACCACCACCTCGTCGTCGGTGGCGTGCACCGCGCGGGGGAAGGACGTGAGGTCGCCGCAGGGGACGTCGTCGGCGACGCATTCCACGTAGGTCAGCGCGCCATACTCCATCCACATCTTGCCGGCGCGGGCGGCCAGCGCCTTGTAGTCCTCCAGCCTAGCCCTGGGCACGGCCAGAACGAATCCATCGACGTAGGGCATGGGCATCTCCTTTGCGGCTGTCGCCACCATAGAACGATCCCGACGGCAGAGAACCGACAGGTGTGGCGAGAATTCGTTCGCCATCGCTTGCCGCCCACGGTCAGGCCGGTCATTTTGGCGGCTCCGGATTCGGGCTGGCAGGGGAGCGCACACACGTGGCTGAAGCGATCCGCCGGCGTCGGCGCGTCAAGATCGTCGCCACCATCGGCCCGGCGTCGTCGACGCCTGAGCAGCTGGAGGAGCTGTTCCGCACCGGGGCCGATGTGTTCCGGGTGAATTTCAGCCACGGCACCCAGGCCGGTCATGCCGAGGTCATCGACAACATCCGCCGGGTGGAAAAGCGCGTCGGGCGGCCCATCGGTATCCTGGCTGATCTGCAGGGGCCGAAGTTGCGGGTGGGCCGGTTTGCGTCGGGCCATGTGGTGTTACAGTGGGGCCGGACGCTCCGGCTCGATCTGAAGGCCACCCCCGGGGATGGCCAGCGCGTGCAACTGCCGCACCCCGAAATCATGGCTGCCGCTGGTCCAGGCTCGATCCTGCTGCTGGACGACGGGCGCATCCGGCTGGAGGTCACGCGCCAGACAGCGGAGTCGCTGGACACCCGGGTCATCGTGGGCGGGCGGCTGTCGGACCACAAGGGCGTCAACCTGCCCGGCTTGACCCTGCCGATCCCGGCCTTGACCGTGAAGGACCGCTCGGACCTGACGTTCGCGCTGGACCACGGAGCCGACTACATCGGGCTGTCGTTTGTGCAGCGGCCGGAGGATGTGAGCGAGGCGCGCGAACTGATCGGCGACCGGGCTTTCATCCTCTCCAAGATCGAGAAACCGGGCGCGCTGCAATCCATCGAGGAAGTGCTGCGCCTGTCGGACGCCATCATGGTGGCGCGCGGAGATCTGGGCGTTGAGATGCCGGCCGAGGACGTCCCGCTCATCCAGAAGCGCCTCATCCGCGCCTGCCATCGCTTCGGCAAGCCCGTCGTGGTCGCGACCCAGATGATGGAAAGCATGATCGAGAACCCGACGCCGACGCGGGCCGAGGCCTCTGACGTGGCCACCGCCGTGTTTGACGGGGCCGACGCGGTGATGCTGTCCGCCGAGAGCGCCACAGGCAAGTATCCGGTCGAGACGGTGCGGATGATGGACCGGATCATCGCGCGCACCGAGGACGACGACGAATTGCGGGCCGCGCGCGCGGCCTTGCGGCCAAAGCCGGAGAAATCATCGGCCGATGCGATCTCGGCGGCGGCGCGGCAGGTCGCGGACACCATCGAGGCCAAGGCCATCGTGGCCTTCACCCTGTCCGGCAGCACCGCCATGCGGATCTCGCGCGAGCGGCCAGACTGCCCGATCCTGGGTTTGACGCCGAGCCTCGATATCGCGCGCAGGATGTCGCTGGTCTGGGGCGTGCACGGCATGACCTCTGAGCCCAATCACACCATGACCGAGACCGTGGCCCAGGCCGCCACGCTGGCGCTCAAAGGCGGCTTTGCCAAGCGACGCGAAGAGATCGTGGTGATCGCCGGCGTCCCGTTCGGCCGGTCCGGAGGCACGAATTCACTGCGGGTCGCGCAGGTAACGTAGAGTATTCGTTGGCGCGTTACTATGTTTTGAGGCGGCTTTTCACGCTCGCTACCGCTCTCCGGAATCAAAAACGGCCCCGCATCGCTGTGGGGCCGTTTTGAAACTTGGGTGCGGGGACAGGATTTGAACCTGTGACCTTCAGGTTATGAGCCTGACGAGCTACCGGGCTGCTCCACCCCGCGGCAAAGCCCCGACCATTCGAGAGAATGGTCGATCTCTAACAAGGAACCGAGCGCCCGGCGAAGCCGACCGCTCGGGCGGCATCGTAAATTGAAGGGTTCTGGATCTTGATCTGCTTGGTAGACCTGGCGGCGACCTACTCTCCCGCGCCTTAAGACGAAGTACCATTGGCCCAGAGGAGCTTAACGACCGAGTTCGGAATGGGATCGGGTGGGGACTCCTCGGCAAAACCACCAGGTCAACCAAGAAGATCAAGTCGAGAAGACATCAAATATCTGACACATCAAAGCGTTCATGAGTTTTACTAAGAACGATCAAGCCGATCGAGCGATTAGTACCAGTAAGCTCCATGCCTCGCGGCACTTCCACACCTGGCCTATCAACGTGGTGGTCTACCACGGCTCTCAGCGAAGCCTTGTTTTGAGGTTAGTTTCCCGCTTA
>JANNFM010000356.1:0-3010 GCA_031379795.1 Alphaproteobacteria bacterium | reverse complement strand
TGAACCGGCTGCGCGGTCGCGTTCGCCTCCAGGTCGACGGCCAGCTCAATACCGGGCGCGACGTGTTCTTCGGCGCGCTGCTAGGCGCGGAGGAGTTCGGCTTCGCCACCGCGCCCTTGATCGCGGCGGGCTGCATCATGATGCGCAAGTGTCATCTCAACACCTGTCCGGTGGGCGTGGCGACCCAGGATCCGGTGCTGCGCGCCCGCTTCACCGGCCAGCCCGAGCACGTGATCAACTACTTCTTCTTCGTGGCCGAAGAGCTGCGCGCGATCATGGCCGAGCTTGGCTTCCGCACGGTGGACGAGATGATCGGCCGCGTGGACCGGCTGGATATGCGTCCGGCGCTGGATCACTGGAAGGCCCACGGCATCGACCTTTCGCGGATCCTCTATTCCGTGCCGTCACAGGGCCAGAAGAGCCTTCGAAACACCGATCGCCAGGATCACGGCCTTGAGCGGGCCCTCGACCACACGCTGATCGCCGATGCCAGGGCGGCACTCGAGAATGGCGAGCCTGTGCGCGGCGAATACATGGTGCGCAACATCAACCGCACGGTCGGGGCCATGCTCTCGGGTGAAGTGGCCCGACGCTATGGTCACGCGGGTCTTGCCGACGACACCATTGCCTTCACCTTCAAGGGCACGGCAGGCCAGAGCTTTGGCGCGTTCGCCGCCCGGGGCGTCAGCCTGACCCTGGTTGGCGACGCCAACGACTATGTGGGCAAGGGCCTGTCCGGCGGACGCGTCGTGGTGCGCCAACCGGCCGGGTCACGCCGCGACCCCACCCGTAACATCGTGGTTGGCAACACGGTGCTTTACGGCGCCATCGCCGGTGAAGCCTATTTCGAGGGCGTGGCTGGTGAGCGGTTCGCGGTGCGCAACTCCGGCGCCATCGCCGTGGTCGAGGGTCTTGGCGACCACGGCTGTGAATACATGACCGGTGGTGTCGTGGTGGTGCTGGGCGACACCGGACGCAACTTCGCCGCCGGCATGAGCGGTGGGGTGGCCTATGTCTACGACCCGCGCCAGCGGTTCACGGCGCTTTGCAACCGCGCGATGGTCGACCTGGAGCCGGTGAACCCGGCCCAGGGTGGAGATGAGGCGTACCGGCCCGGCCAGCGCTCCGTCTCGGTGGAAAATAGCGGCATGGGCGATCTGCTGTCATTTGACGCCGAGCGCCTGCGTATCCTGATCGAACGCCACCACCTGCACACCGGCAGCGCGCGGGCCGCCGAAATCCTGGACAACTGGGACACGGCACTGGCGTCCTTCGTCAAGGTAATGCCGAAGGACTACCGCCGCGCACTGACCGACATCGCCAACGAACGCGCGGCCGCTGCCGCCGTCGCAGCCGAATAGTACAAGTTACGGGGGACTATATGGGCAAGCCCACGGGCTTCCTGGAGATCGAGCGTCATGACCGCGGGTACGACCCCGTGGAAAAACGCCTGAAGACCTGGAAGGAATTCGTCCAGCCGTTGCCGCAGCCTGAGCTGCAGCAACAGGCGGCGCGCTGCATGGATTGCGGGATTCCGTTCTGTCACCAAGGCTGTCCGGTCAACAACCAGATTCCGGATTTCAACACGCTCGTCTATCGCAGCCAGTGGCGCGAGGCGCTGGATAACCTGCAATCCACCAACAACTTCCCGGAGTTCACAGGTCGCATCTGTCCAGCGCCCTGCGAGGCGTCCTGCACCCTGAACATCCAGGACAACCCGGTGACGATCAAGTCCATCGAGTGCCAGATCGTGGATCGCGGATGGGACGAAGGCTGGATCACGCCCCAGCCGTCAGAGCGCGGCACCGGCAAGCGTGTGGCCATCGTGGGCTCTGGTCCTGCCGGTCTGGCCTGCGCGCAACAGCTAGCCCGTGCTGGCCATGTCACCACGGTGTTTGAAAAGTCGGACCGACCGGGTGGCCTGCTTCGCTATGGCATCCCTGACTTCAAGATGGAAAAGCACCTCATCGACCGGCGCATCCGGCAGATGGAAGGTGAGGGCGTGATCTTCCGCTGCAACTTTGAGGTCGGCGTCGATGTCTCCGTGCAGCGCCTGCTGGATGACTATGATGTGCTGGTGATGGCCAACGGCGCCGAGGATCCGCGCGATCTGGAGGCCCACGGACGTGATCTGGACGGCGTCCACTATGCCATGGAGTTCCTGACCCAGCAAAACAAGCGAAACGCCGGCGACGCCGAAAACGTGGCCGCACCCACAGGCACGCTGTCGGCCAAGGGCAAGCATGTGGTGGTGATCGGCGGCGGTGATACCGGGTCCGACTGCATCGGCACGTCGAACCGCCAGGGTGCGGCCTCGGTCGTGCAGCTGGAAATCATGCCGCAGCCTCCGGAGCACGAGAACAAGGCGCTGACCTGGCCCGACTGGCCGCTGAAGATGCGCACCTCGTCGTCGCAACAGGAAGGCGTCGAGCGCGACTTCGCCGTCGCGACCCGGCGTGCGGTCGGCAAGGACGGACGCGTGACGGCGCTGGACTGCGCGCGGCTGGAGTGGGTGGCCGGCCCCGATGGCCGCATGCAGATGCGCGAAATCGAGGGCTCCGCCTTCGAACTCAAGGCCGATATGGTGCTGCTGGCCATGGGCTTTGTCGGCCCCCGCAAGGCAGGTCTTGTCGAGCAGAGCGCCGTGGAGCTGGACGCGCGCGGCAACGTCAAGGCCAACGTGCAGGACTATCGCACCTCTGACAGTCGCATCTTTGCCTGCGGTGACGCCCGACGCGGCCAGTCGCTGGTGGTCTGGGCGATCCGCGAGGGCCGCCAGTGCGCCCGCTCGGTCGACAACCACCTGATGGGCAGCACGAAGCTGCCCAGGTAGGCAGGCCCAGCGCCACCTCCACCCTTCGGGTCCCCCTCCCCCGTTTGCACGGGTGAGGAACGTCTCGTGCTCCGCTCCTCCCTCGCTTGCGGGCTATCGGATTCACACATCGTCGAAACGTCAAATATATCAACAGATTGAGTGTGCGCCCTTCTCCCCTTGCGGGAGAAGGTGGCC
>JANNFM010000320.1:0-6329 GCA_031379795.1 Alphaproteobacteria bacterium | reverse complement strand
CCGATGATCATCATCGCCCACGTCGCGGGCTCGGGGACCGCGGCCGAAAACCGCAGGTCGTCGAGAGCGAAATCGTTGCCCGAATAGTCGGAGTTGAGGTCAGAGAGGCGCAGGGTCGCCGTGATGGCGTTGCCCGAGGACCACGTGGTCGAGAAGCGGCTCCAGACGCCCGGACTCGACGGAGCGCCGAAGCCGCCGCCTACCGGTTGGCCATTGATGGTCAGTTGTACGTTCGCCGGACTGGCAGCGTAAGCGGAAGCCAGCCAGCCAGTGAAATCGTAGTTGCGGTTCGTGTCGACTGACACGACCTGTGACCAGAATGAGGCTCCGTTTTCCGCGCCGTTGAGGACTAGCATCGCGCCGTCGCCGGTAGTGTGGTCTCCGAACGAGGACCACAGACCGTGGAAGTCTGAGGGGCTTGAACCGATGCCGTAAGTCCCCGGTGCGTACATGGCCATAGGGCCCGGCATCGCCACGTAGGCGTAGCCAGAGGTGAAGCCTGTATTGCCAGCGTTGAAGTCCGGATTGGCCAGCAAGTTGGACAGCGCCGCGCCCTGAAGGCTCAGGTTCGAAAGGCCAGGGTTCGCACCATTGGCGTCCAGCACCTGATAACGAAGGAAACCGCTCTCGATAGGGGTGGAGAGGTTGATGACGCGGGCGAAGTCGTTGGGCGACGTCGGCGACGCCGGCGGGGGGAAGCTGAACACCTGGGCGGTGCCCACGGCCACGCCGCCAAGCGCCGAGATCGGAGTGATCGAGAAGCTGCTGGTGTAGTCATAGAGGCCGCCGACAAAGCCGCCGTTGCCGCCGCCTGAGGTCACCCGGTCGGTGATCGTGGCGGAGGTCACGCTGACATTGCCGCCGATGGCCACGTCCAGATAGGAGCCGACCCCGGTGCTGTGCGCTGCCCAGTCCGTGTTCGGAGCACCGGCACCCTTGTCCACCGCGTACCTGGCGTCATAGCCCGGGTAGGCCGAGAGCGAGGTCGCCTGGAGGGTTACCAGCGGGGCGGCCAAGACACCGGTGCCGACAACCAGGCCAAGGGTGGCGACGGAAGCAAAGAGGACGGAGAATTTCAAAGCCTGAACTCCAGAACACGCAACTACTGATCGATCACTCTCGCGGTTATGTTGCGGCGCGGCAATTCATCGTCGGTTAGCCAGCAGGACTATCAAAGGATAGGGACCGGTCGAAGGTGCCGAGGCCGACCAACGGCGAGAAACAGGAACAGACCTTGCGGCTTCCCGTTGCCCATCTTGGGATTGAAAACCCGGATAGTCGAAGTTCCGCAAGGGGTCGATTCTCCCCGGTGGCTCCGGGCCCGGAAGCAGACGTTCCACCAACAGTCCCCACAGCGGACCGCCGGGACGCAAGTGTCAGATTTTTACCTCCAGCTGGTTCCCGGTCTAAAGATTGGCGACATAGCGCTGCGCATCGTCTGCCGTCTCGCCGGTTGCCCGAAAGCCCAGTCTCTCGGCCAATCGGACTGAGGCTACATTTTCGGGATCGATGAAGGCCTGGGCTGTCTGCGGGCCAAACGCGCCGGATACCCATGCGAGGGCGGCGCGGCAGGCCTCTGCCATCAATCCGGCGCCCCACGCGTCGGGATGCAGATGATAGGCCAGTTCGGGGCACGCCCCCAGATGGTTGAATCCCAGTGCGCCGACGAAGGCTCCATCGGCCTCGGTGATCATGGCCCACCGAAACCCAAGACCCGCCCGGGCGTGCTGGACAAAGAAGTCGATGATCCGGTCACTGTCCGCCGGGCTGGCGGCGGGCAGGCTGATGGGCAGGCCGTCTGCATCCTCGGCCGGTCCCGAATAGCGGCACACGTCCTCCTGCGACCAGAGCGCGAACATGCCGGCCGAGTGCCCGGCCGTGAGCGGCTCCAGGCGAAGCCGGCGCGTTCTCAGGGTCGGAATCTGCAAGGCCGCCATGGAGTCCCGTACCTAACGTCACCTTCAGCCCTTGCGACCGCAAAAGTCGCCCCCATCTATGGTCTGATCGCGCTCGCATCCCGCATCCCCCCGTGCGGCCAGCGAGCAGCGGGTGTGCGGCCCCGGCGCCCTTCGATGGCCGCCGGGGCCGCCTTCATTTTCAGACGTCAGGTCGCGCCGCGCCGCGCAATCATCAACATCTGGGCGCGTTCCTCGATCTCCATGGCGGTGTCCAGGCTGACCGCATCGAGCGTGGCGTCAAAGCTGCGCTTGGACAGCCGCAAGGCGTCAGGCTGCGCCTTGAGCATATCCGTCGCCAGCGCCAGCCCATGGTCGTCAAGATCGGCTTCGGCCACGTTCGCCGACACCAGCCCCAGTCTCAAGGCATCTGCGGCGTTGATCGGGCGACCGGTCAGCAGCATCTCGCGTGCCCGAGACACCCCGATGGTCCGCTGCAGCCGCCAGCTGACTCCCAGTTCCGCTCCAGACAAACCGATGTTGATAAAGGCGGAATGGAAGGCCGCGCTCTCCGAGGCCACGATCACATCACACGCCAGCGCCATCGCCAGGCCACCGCCCGCTGCGGGTCCGCGCACCAGAGCGATCAACGGCTGAGGACAGGCGCGCATCGCCCGCATCAGATCGCGCAGCATCCAGTCGCCGCGCGGTCCATCGCGCAGGGCATCGGGCTGCCCCATCGCCTTCAGGTCTGCGCCGGACGAAAACGCCCGACCGGCACCCCGGATCACAATGACCCGCGTTTCCATGTCGCGCCTGCGGCTCTCGAAATGCGCCAGCAAGGCCTCGGCCATCGGCTGATTCATGGCGTTGAGGCGCGTGGGCCTATTGAGTGTCAGCCGTTCCAGGCCACCGTCCAACATTTCGGAGATCAGTATCGGCTCGTCCATCAAGCTTCCTCGTCCGCGAAGTCAGATGTTATCATGCCCCGTCGAACCCATGCCGGGCCAGTGCAAATCAGGGCGGGGCGTTTGGCGCGGATGCCAGGAAAGCTTCCAGCGCCACCTCAGCCTCTCCTGCGCAACCGCCCTGATAGACCTGGGTAATGGCGTCCAGTGTGGTGACCGTGCTCAGAGGCGGACAGATGCCCCCGCGTGTGCGCTGCGTATTGGCGTGCGTATCGCCGGATTTGCGGGCCAGGATGAATTTCACAAGGGCCAGCCGGTCGGCATTGGCGGCTGTGGCAACCCGTCGGGGCAGGCTGATCCCGCCATCTGCGCCCGTCAGCGTGACGACGTCGCCCGAGGCGTGCATCAGGGTCGCCGAACTCCCGGTCGCCAGAGGCAGGCGCGCGCCGGCGTCAAAGGACTGACCGCGCAGCAGCGTCGGATCTGACGACCGCACCACGACGTAATCCGCGGCGACCGCGCTCGTCGCGAGCGGGGCGAGGACCAGTGCGAGGATGAGGCGACCAGAGAGAGCGACCATAGGCCACAACTTCGCGCGCATCCGGGGCTGAGGCAATGTTTTTGACCGCCGGGCCGCATCGCTCAACGACAGAAGTTCGCCGAACACCGGTTGGTTATCCTTGGCCCGTCGATGGACGCTCCCCGAGAGGGAGCCTGTAGCCGACCCCTGCGACACATTGACTCAAGCCCGGATAAGCAAGTCCGCCTTAACCTGCGCTTAACCCGCCGCGCGCTATGTCGCGGGCAGGATGTCGAGGCGACGTCGATGGTTAGCGTTCAAGTGCGAAATGCGGGGCAGGCGATCTGGACAGCCCTAACGCTGCCCACCTCGGTCCAGGCCGCCCAGACGGTGGCGACCGCCGTGCGCACCCTGGACATCGCCGACCAGGTCCGCGTCCAGGCCTCAGCCCCGTCGACCCGCGTGAATATCAGGATCTGAATCTCAGCCAGCCAGGTCGCCCGGCGTATCCACATCGAACAAAACCCCGTCGTCAGGGCTCTCGACCAGCGCCACCCGCGCACCCAATGCCTGCAGGACAGGGCGTGCGCCGGTGTCACCCGTCAGGGTCGAAATCGTGGCGAACAGTTCGCGCGCGAGCACCACGGGATTGCCGCGACGCCCTTGAAACACCGCCGCCGCCGCGGGAGCGCCCGAGCGCACGGCATCGGCCAGCGCCTCAAGCACGGCGCGCGGTATCCTCGGCATGTCGCCCAGAAACACAAACACCGCGTCGGTGTCGGCGGGCAGGGCCGCGATGCCGACCTTCAGCGACGCCGACATGCCCTGCGCATACCCGGGTGCGTGAACCCGACGGATTGCGGGGTCAAACGCGTCGATCGCGGACCCGATGTCGGCAGCGTCTGCCCCCGTCACCACCGTCACGCCCTCGACCGGTGCGGCGCGTGCTGCGGCCAGCGCCGCATGCAGCAAAGGCGCCCCATTCCAGTCCGCCAGCAGCTTGCGTCCGCCAAACCGGGACGCCGATCCGGCGGCCAGCACCAGGGCCTGAAACCGTTTCCTGAAATCCGGACCTGTCGCCACGCGCCCGCTTCCCCTATCTTGTGATCAGAATGACGCCCTACGATGACATGACCGCGCCCGAACCGGCGCCCCTGATCGACGGCTTTGGCCGCACGGTGTCCTACCTGCGGCTGTCGGTCACCGACCGCTGCGACCTGCGCTGCATCTACTGCATGGCCGAGCACATGGTGTTCCTGCCCAAGATCGAGGTTCTCAGCCTTGAGGAACTGGACAGGATCGCCACGGCGTTCATCGGTCTCGGCACCAAAAAGCTGCGGCTGACCGGCGGCGAGCCGCTGGTGCGCAAGGGCATGATGGATCTGGTCGCGGGCCTTGGCCGCCATCTGCGCAGCGGCGCGCTGGAGGAATTGACCCTCACCACCAACGGCACCCGCCTGGTGGAGTTCGCGCCGCGACTTGTGGAAGCCGGCGTGCGCCGCATCAACGTCTCGATGGATACGCTGAAGCCCGACCTGTTCCGCACCCTCACCCGGGGTGGCGATCTGGCCAAGGTGCAGGCTGGCGCGGCGGCGGCCCAGGCGGCCGGTCTGGCGGTCAAGATCAACGCCGTGGCGCTGCGCGATGCCAATGCGGCAGAAATCCCCGATCTGGTACGCTGGTGCCATGCCCACGGCTATGACCTGACCCTGATCGAGACCATGCCGATGGGCGAGGTCGACGTGGACCGCACCGATGAATACCTGTCGCTGAAAGACGTCCGCCGCGAACTGGAGAGCTTCTGGACCCTGGAGGACCTCAGCGTCACCACCGGCGGCCCGGCGCGTTACGTGCGAGTGGCCGAGACCGGGGGAAAGTTGGGCTTCATCACCCCGCTCAGCCACAATTTCTGCGAGACCTGTAACCGCGTGCGCCTGACCTGCACCGGCACGCTGCACACCTGCCTGGGCCAGGAAGACGCCACCGACCTGCGCGCCGTGCTGCGGGCGGGCGCCAGCGACGCCGAACTGGTCGAGACCATCCGGGCCGCCATCGCCATCAAACCCAAGGGCCACGACTTCGAAATCGCCCGCAAACAACCCGCCGTCTCCCGGCATATGTCCACCACCGGCGGCTGATATGGCCCGCGTGCTGCTGTTCGGCCGTTTCCGCGACCTCGCCGGATGGCGCGAGCGCGACGTCGAGGCCGCCACGCTGTTCGACCTCCGGACCCTCCTGACCCGCGAAGACCCCGACTTCGGCGCCGCATTGACCGGCCCCGGCGTTCAGGTGGCCGTCGACCAGACCATCGTCCGCGGCGACATCCCCCTCGGCCCCCGCACCGAAGTCGCCTTCCTGCCCCCCATGAGCGGCGGATGATCAAGCTCACCGAAACCCCGTTCGATCCCGGGGCCCTGCTCACCGAATTCTCCAAAGGCCGCACCGAGACCGGCGCCATCGCCACCTTCACCGGCATCGCGCGCGCCGAACAAGGCTCGACCGCGATCCTGGAACTGGAAGCCTATCCAGGCTTCACCGAAGCCGAGATCGGCAAGATCGCCGCCGAAGCCCAGGCGCGGTGGAACCTGCACGACCTCGCCATCCTGCACCGCGTCGGCCAGATCGCGCCCGGCGAGCCCATCGTCTTCGTCGCCACCGCCGCCGCCCACCGCCGCGCCGCCTTCGAAGCCTGCGACTTCCTGATGGACTATCTCAAATCCCGCGCCCCGTTCTGGAAGAAGGAACACGGCCCGGAGGGGGCACGGTGGGTGGAGCCGTCCGCGCAGGATCACGCGGATCGGGAGCGGTGGGGGTAGGGCTGCCGTGCGCTGAACGACACAGGGAACAGATCAACCCCATTTCCCGTCGTCATCCCGCGGCTTGTCCGCGGGACCCATCCCTCCGCTCGCGCACACTTCAAACCGGGTCTCGCGGACGAGCCGCAGGATGACAAGCCATGTTGATTCAGCGATCGCGCCGTTTGCTCCAGGGGTCAAAATCTGACAC
>JANNFM010000310.1:0-2803 GCA_031379795.1 Alphaproteobacteria bacterium | reverse complement strand
CGATTGGATGAATTTTGGGCCGTCGCACTATCGGAAGACAGCACTGTCAGCACTAGCGCCGTCAATAAAGCAAGGTGACGCCATCGCATCCGTTTCCAGCTCCATGCTCGCAGCATTTACATAACCTGACCACTCCAGGTTGAACTACTTGCCGCTCAGGACAAAGCTCAAATGCAGTCTGCGCGCCTCCCTTCTACGTCCACGCCACCATCGGCGGCATCGAGCTCAGGATCGTCTCGATGTTCCCCCCGGCCTTCAGCCCGAACATCGTTCCCCGGTCGTACAGCAGGTTGAATTCCACATACCGCCCACGGCGCACCAGCTGTTCCGCGCGGTCCGCATCGGTCCACACCTCCCCCATCCGCGCCCGCACGATCTTCGGATAGACGTCCAGAAACGCTTCCCCCACCGCGCGGGTGAAGGCGAAGTCCTTTTCGAAGTCGCCGGTGTTGTGGCGGTCGTAGAAGATGCCGCCGACGCCGCGCGTCTCGTTCCGGTGGGGCAGGAAGAAGTACTCGTCGCACCAGGCCTTGTATTTTGCATGCCAGTCCGGGTGGTGGGCGTCGCAGGCGGCTTGCAGGGCGGCGTGGAACTGGACAGCGTCCGGCGCGTCCTGGCGGCGCTGGTCGGCCAGCATGGGCGTCAGGTCTGCGCCGCCGCCGAACCAGCTCTCCGCCGTCGACAGGAAGCGGGTGTTCATGTGCACCGTCGGCACGCGCGGGCTCATCGGGTGCACAATCAGGCTGATGCTGGCCGAGACATAGGACGGGTCCTTGTCCGCGCCCGGCATGGTCGCCGCCATCTCCGGCGAGAACTTCGCGATGGCCGATGAGGTGTGGACCCCCGCCTTCTCGAACAGCCGACCGCGCAGGTGGCCGCCGGTGCCGCCGCCGGTTCCGGTCTCGCGGGTCCAGGGGCGCATGTCGAATCGGCCCGGATCGCCGGGGTAGAGTGCATCCGACGCCTCAGCCTCCAACGTCTCCAGGGTGGCGCAGATGCGGGTTTGCAGGTCTTCGAACCAGGCCTTGGCGCGGATCCGGCGGGGTTCGATTTCGGGGGGCAGGGTGGACATACGGCGAGTGCTAACCGGTTCGCGGCGACTTTGGAAAGCCGTTCGTCTGCCGAAGCGCTTCGCCCAGCGCGATGGCGGCTGCCGTCACAACGTTCAATGAACGCGCACCGGCGACCAAAGGAATAAACACGCGTGCCTGGACCGCCTCATGAACCTCATCGGGCACGCCAGCGCTCTCGCGACCGAACAAAAGCACGTCGTCGGGCTGGAACTGGAAGCCATCGAGCGGTTGCGCACCCTTGGTCGTGAACAGCACGACTCGGTGATAACGTGCTGTATTTGCGTAAAAATCGGACCAGTCTACGTGACGTTTCACATCGGCGATGGTGCCGTAATCCATTGCGGATCGTCGGATCGCAGCATCGTTCAACGGGAAGCCGCAGGGCTCTATAACGTCCACAGATACCCCCAAACAGGCGGCCAGCCGGAGGGCTGCCCCCAGGTTTTGCGGAATGTCCGGTTGAAAAAGGGCCAAACGCATTCTAAGGCCATCGGCCATCGGGAGTGGCTGGGGCAAAGGCGCACGAATCAGGCGGGGGCGGGCACACAGTTCGCATCGGTCCTGATATACAGTGCTTCGCGCTCGACCTCTTCCGGAACCGGTGCGTATCCGATTGTGGGTTTCGCATCGCAAGTCTCAGGTCCTGCGGCACGTCGCCAGGGCCTCTATCGAAGGGTAGCTGCAAGGTGGCCAACACCGTCGTGGGCGAATCTCCCGACCTCCACGCCTCGGGCGAAGATCCGAGTCGTCGTGATTTCATACATATTGCCACGGTCACCGCCGCGGCCGGCGCCGTCGTCGGCATCGGCTGGCCTCTGGTGAACCAGATGAACCCGGCGGGCGACACGCTTGCACTGGCGTCCATCGAGTTCGACCTGAGCAAGGTCGCCTCCGGCCAGCAGGTGGTCGTGAAATGGCGTGGCAAACCGCTGTTTGTCCGTGCCCGCACCCCGGCCGAAATCGCCAAGGCGATCAAGGATGACGGCGCGGATCTGCGCGACCCGCAGACGGACGAAGAGCGTCACAAGCCCGGCAAGGCCGAGTGGCTGGTGCTGGTCGGCACCTGCACGCACCTGGGCTGCGTGCCCACGTTCGGCGGCGGCGACTACGGCGGCTGGTTCTGCCCCTGCCACGGTTCGCACTACGACACGTCCGGACGGATCCGTAAGGGCCCGGCGCCGAAGAATCTCGCCGTGCCGGACTATGCCTTCCTGAGCGACACCAAAGTGAAGATCGGCTGAAAGCGATGAGCGGACCCTCCACTTACGAACCCAAGACCGGCTTCGAGCGCTGGCTCGACACGCGTCTTCCTATCTTGCGTTTCGCGAACGACACGATGGTCACCTTCCCGACGCCGAAGACCCTGAACTACTGGTTCACGTTCGGCGGGATCCTGGCCCTGATGCTGGGCCTCCAGATCGTCACCGGCATTGTTCTGGCCATGCACTATGTGCCGCACGCCGATCTGGCGTTCGCCTCGGTTGAACGCATCATGCGCGACGTCAACTACGGTTGGCTGATCCGCTACATGCACGCCAACGGCGCCTCGATGTTCTTCCTGGCGGTCTATCTGCACATGTTCCGCGGGCTCTACTACGGATCGTACAAGGCTCCGCGCGAGGTGCTGTGGATCATTGGCTGCGCGATCTATCTGGTGATGATCATCACCGCCTTCATGGGCTATGTGCTGCCCTGGGGTCAGATGAGCTTCCACGGCGCGGTCGTGATCA
>JANNFM010000309.1:0-2233 GCA_031379795.1 Alphaproteobacteria bacterium | reverse complement strand
GCATCCGCCACGTGGTCTTGGCGATCAACAAGATGGACCTGGTGGATTTCAGCCATGACCGGTTTGAGGCGATACTCGCCGACTACCGCGCTTTCGCCGCCCAGATCGGCATCACTGACTTCACTGCCATCCCGATGTCGGCACTGAAGGGCGAGAACGTCACCGAGCCGTCGTCGAAGATGGCATGGTACACCGGCGCGCCACTTCTGCGCTGGCTGGAGGAGGCACCGGTCGAGGACGACTTGCAGGCGCGGCCGTTCCGGATGCCGGTGCAGTGGGTCAACCGGCCGGATCTGGATTTCCGCGGCTTTTCAGGACTGATCGCGTCGGGCGTCATCCGACCGGGCGACAGGATCAAAGCGCTGCCGTCGGGCCGCGAAAGCACGGTGTCGCGGATCGTCACGAAGGGCGGCGACTTGCCCGGGGCGGTCGCCGGGCTGTCCGTCACCCTGACGCTGAGTGACGAGATCGACATCTCGCGCGGTGACGTGATCGCGCTGGCGGGCCAGCCGCCGGAGGTGGCCGACCAGTTCGAGACCACCATCGTCTGGTTCGACGATGAGCCGCTGCTGCCAGGTCGGCCCTACCTGATGAAGCTGGGCACCCGGATGGTGACGGCCCAGGTCGCCGAGCCCAAGTACAAGATCAACGTCAACACCCTGGAGAAGCTGGCCGCCACGCGGCTGGAGTTGAACGAGATCGGGGTGTGCAACCTGTCGCTCTCGGCCCCGATTGCGTTCGACCCTTACGTCGAGAACAAGGACCTGGGCGGGTTCATCCTGATCGACCGCTTGAGCAACCGCACGGTCGGCGCGGGGATGCTGCACTTTGCCTTGCGGCGCAGCCAGAACATCCACTGGCAGGCGATGGACGTGGACAAGGCCGCGCGCGCCACCGCCATGGGCCACAAGGGTCGGGTGATCTGGTTCACCGGCCTGTCAGGATCGGGCAAGTCGACCATCGCCAACCTGCTGGAAAAGCGACTGCACGCCGAGGGCCGCCACACCTATGTGCTGGACGGCGACAATGTGCGGCATGGCCTGAACCGGGACCTGGGGTTCACCGACGCCGACCGGGTGGAGAACATCCGCCGGGTCGCCGAGGTGTCGCGGCTGATGGTGGATGCGGGCCTGATCGTGCTGGTCTCGTTCATCTCGCCGTTCCGGGCCGAGCGGCAGCTGGCACGCGAGCGGGTGGAGGACGGCGAGTTCGTCGAGGTGTTCGTCGACACACCGCTGGCCGAGGCCGAACGGCGCGACGTCAAGGGCCTCTACGCCAAGGCCCGCGCCGGAGAGCTGCAGAACTTCACCGGCATCGACAGTCCGTATGAAGCACCGCAGGCTCCGGAGATCCGCATCGACACAACGGCGATGACGCCGGAGCAGGCGGCGGAGATGATCTTCGGGTGGCTAGGGGCCAACTAGGCCGGAACCACGGCTCGCGCCGGTTCATGGGCCACGTCCGCCGGGGTGAAATCGCGCAGGACGGCGGCGTATTCCAGCATGATGCCGTTGGGGTCACGGAAGTAGACCGAGCGGACCCAGACGCCGTCGTGCATATCGCGCGACGCCCCCATGGGGCTGTCGTCGTGGTTGACCACGACGGGCACAGAGACCTCGACCCCTGCGGCTTGCAGCCGGGCGATGGAACCTTCCAGTTCGCTCTCGTCCAGATCGAAGGCTACGTGGTTCATCGAGCCGACGGCGGTCTTGGGGTCCATCGGGAAGGATTTCACCGAGGCGATGCCAGGTGCGGCCGGCGGCGCATCGGCCCACCAGAAGAAGGCCAGCAGCGAACCGCCGCCGCAGTCAAAGAAGAAATGCTGGCCACCGCCCGGCAGTTCCACCGTCTTGACCAGCGGCATGCCCAAGGCCTCGGTGTAGAACTTCACCGTCTGCGCCATATCATGGCAGACGAGCGCCAGGTGATTGATTCCCTTGGTCTTCATGGCTGTTCTCCTAGAACTGCAGCACGATCTTGCCGAAATGTTCGCCCCCGGCCATGGCGGAAAACGCCGCCTTGGCTTCGGTCCAGGGGAACACCTTATCCACTACAGGGCTGATCTTGTGCAACTCAATCGCCCGACACATGGCCTCGAACATGTCGCGCGACCCCACCGACAGGCCCTGCAGTTTGGCCGAATTGCCGATCAGGGCGGCGGGGTTGAAGGGGTCCCCGGCGCCTGCCACGACGCCGATGATGGCGATGTGGCCGCCGATGCGGATCGCCTTCA
>JANNFM010000223.1:0-5228 GCA_031379795.1 Alphaproteobacteria bacterium | reverse complement strand
ATACCGCTGCCGACAAAGGCGGGATCGTACTCAAAGACCGCGTCGGCGGCGCCGTCCTCAAGGGATACGGCGCCGATCCGGCTGCCCCACAGATTGACCTGGGCCAGAGTGCTCATGACTGATCGCCCCAGCGCCAGGGAGCCGTCTTGTCCGCACGGACGGCTTTGGGGGCGGAGGCGCGCTGGCGGGTTTTGCCGCGCAGCTTCAGCTGTTCAATCGGGCTGAACGGCGTTTCGGGCAGAAGCTGGTTGAGGCCCTCCAGAAGATCGAGGGCGCGCAGAACCCGGATCAGGTTGGTAAGCTGGCTGGAGGCTCCCCCTTCCAGCCGCTCCAGGGTGCTCTTGGACACTCCGGCTTGCTTGGCGACTTGTGCCTGGGTCAGGTTGCGCTCCAGTCGCGCCCGCTCCAAACCGGCGCCGAGTTCGCCGAGGAGCGCATCATCTGTCAGCAGGTGTGTAAATCGCATAAGTCGTCGCCTTTGCGGAATTACATGGTTTGGCGATGATGGTTCGTCAAGATTAAAGAGTTGTGCGAGTTCATAAAACTCAGCAAATTTGACGAGTCAAAAGCCCATGTCACGTCAAACCGGCGATTATGACGAGTAGTGTGGATAGCCAGGTACAGCGAGGGTCTATCCGGCGAAGTCGCTTGGGTGTCGATCCGTGGACAGAATGATCGGGCCGAAATAGCCGAAATCATCGCGGCAGGCGGCGACCGCCAGGCTGACGTCGCGATAGAGTTTGGGGGCGTCGGACTTGAACTTGGTGAGCCGGTATTCTCCGGTGCGTCCGGCCAGGCGCAGCCAGACGCTCCAGTCGCCGTGTTCGCTCTCGGTCAGCCGGACCTCTTTGAGGGAGCCGCCACGCTCAAGATACATCGAGACATTTCGGGCCCTGATGGCCAGCTCAGGGTTCGCGCCGATGACCCAGGCTTCTTCGCTCCGGCCCTCGTCCCCCGCGATCTGATCAGTGTTCATCACGGAATGCCCCCAACTCATGATGGGCTTATCTTGCTATAAAAGCACATGGCTGTCGCCCTCCTGATCGCCGCCAGAGACGATTTTGCGCCGCCATTTCCCGGGCTGTCGCCTCAATTTCAGGCCTGTGAGTTGCGATGCCGAGGGGGGAGCTTCGGTTTGGCGCGTGATTGTCCAGGCTCAGGGTCTGTCTGTGGATTTGGTGGGGGAGCGCCCTCCCCCTTAAGTCGCAGGCGTTGCGGCCTGCGCCTACCCCCACCAGCGGGGGATGCCCCCGCAACGCCCCCGGGTCAGTTCCCGAGCGGCCGTCGGCCGCGGACGGAAAGGGTGGAGGCAGGCCTGGGGTGGGTGAATTTTGGTCAGGTAGTTCCGGGAGGTCGCCATGTCCTTGAGACCCATCGTTCAAGCCCTGGGCGGCGATCTCTACGATCGCGGCCAGAGGGCGAACATTCCAGCGCCGGGCCACAGCGCCGCCGACCGATCCGTCTCGCTGCTGCTGAAGGAGGGGCGGATCATCGTCCACACCTTCGGGGACGGCGACTGGCGCGCGGTGCTCGATCACCTGCGCGGCGAAGGCCTGGTGGACGCCCACAACGCTCCAACCACCCTTAACCAGTCGCGCCGCGCCTCGGCGATCAGGCAGACCAGCACGACGATCGAGCGCCTGAACGCCGCGCGGCGGATCTGGGAGGCTGGAAAGGCCGTGGCCAATACCCTTTCCGAGCGCCATTGCCGTCTGCGGGCGATCACGCGCGCCCTGCCAGGACCGCAGGTGCTTCGCCACTGTGGCCATGCGCCGGTCTCGGCCTATGCGGCGGAGAGCCGGCATCATCGCCCCGCCCTCCTGGTCGGCGTCAGCGATGCCATTGGCGCCTTCACTGCCGTTGAGGTGACCTATCTCGCGCCCAACGCCCATCGGGCGGCGGACCTGCGTCTGAACCGCAAGACGGTCGGCGCCGTGCCCGCCGGGGCGGCGGTTCGGATCGATGAGGCGGCGCCAGAGATGCTGGTCGCCGAAGGGTTTTTCACCACGCTCTCGGCCAGTGAGCGGTTCTCGCTTCCGGCCTGGTCGCTGATGTCGACCCGCAACCTGCGCAGCTGGAACCCGCCGCCCGGCGTGCGCTCGGTGCTGATCGCTGCGGATCGCGGCAAGGATGGCGAGGCTTCGGCCGAGCATTTGCGCGCCAGGCTGGTTCGGGCCGGCCTGAAGGCCTGGGTCGAGCTGCCGCCGGGCGTCGTCGGCGATTGGAACGAGGCGGCATTCGACCCAAGTCGCAACGATGCTCTGGCGGGTTGGTTGGGCTGCTCCTGACTCATCTCTGACGTTGGCAAGGTCCGCTTTGGGGCCCGTTCACCGCCTTAGCGCCACCATACCCGTGCGAACCTCGGCGCCGGTTCCAGTCCTGCCAGCGTCCCCACCAGCGGCATCGTTCGTGGATCTACGTCGGCTTTCACGTAGATGTTGAAAACATGAGGAATTTACCCAATAATTGTTCCGATGAACGCAAGCGAATACACCAGTATTCTCGAAAATCGGCGGTGCATCCAGGTCGAGTTACCAACACTGAAAACCGGAATCCCATCCCGGCGCCGCTGACAAACGCAAAACTCCGTGCGCTGTAGGCCGCGGCTAAACCTTGAAAGGCGGCGGGCTCATAGGGACTGCGCGTCCTGGCGACGACAGGGTGATCCGTGTAGTGGCGCTTGGCCTAAAGCGTTGGCGGCAAGGAAAAGCTCTTGGCGCTGGGAGCCTATCCGTTGGTGTCGCTGATCGAAACCAGGGCATGTTCCATGCCCGTCGCCCTTAGCTCATGTCACGTGGGCTTAGGACCGCCGCAGGCGCCAGCACCAACCTGGAGTCGACTCCTGATCGACATTGACGAGCCGTACAAAAGCTTAGCAACCTATGGCTTTTGCTGGCTGAAGTCGTGACCACGTCAAACCTGAAAAAGAATAGTTTCTTCGTCGGCCTCGTCGCATCGTTGTTGCCGATAGGCGCAGCTCTCGGGTTCCTCGGGAACATGTGGCTTGTTGGCCCACACCCGGCGGAAAACTCGGTGAGTGAGACCTCAAAGGGTGACCGCCTTATGCGGGCGATGCCCCAGGATGTAACAAAAGGCAATGCGCGCGAGAGTGAAGTCGCCGCGGCATCCGGGTTGGTTTCGCCACCCGCCGTGTCTGTCGCCTCACCGTTGCGGCAGGGAGGTCTAACCTCTGCCTATAGCCTTCAGGCCGGAGCCTTTCTGGATCCGGCGCTTGCAGGGCGCTTCGCGGCCTTGATCGCCAGATCCGGCGGCGTGCCGACAATTGTTGCAACCCCGGACGCCAGCGGCCGAGTCTGGCATTCCGTTCGCCTGGGCGAGTTTGCGGACGAATCTCCTGATTCTATTGAGGCGGCGACTCTGCTCGGAAAAAGCGGATTGGCGACGACCATTGTCAGTACAGGCCCAGGCCGTGACTGATACACGTCGGTTCTGGCATATATTCCCAATCGCGCTCGCAGCGCTTGCAATGCTCTCAGGTTGCCGCACGCCATCCTATCTTTGCGTCGCACCGGGCGGATTCAAGCGATTGGAAATCGCCAGTGACAGAAGCAGCAACGGGGGCCGCCCCATTGCCGTTGATGTTGTTTTCGCCACCGCGAAACCGGCGGCGGCGGCCCTTTCCGACCTGAAGGCGCGTGACTACTACGCGCAATATGATCAGCTGAGACGGGACTTTCCGCGCGATCTGAAATCTGCGCGGTGGGAAATCCAGGCTGGTCAGCAGGTCCGGGCGGCGAAGCTGTCGCCCCCATGTAACGTCGCGGGCACCTTCCTTTTTGCGAACTATCAGAGCGATGGCGTTCATCGGGTGGCTATCGGCAAAGCGAAAAAAGGCGTGCTCAAACTCCGTGCGGACGACATTGGCTGGTCGGCGAAAAAGTAATCCTGGGACCCTAGATGACCATTGATCCGAAGACGATTCCGGAGCTGCTGAATTGGTATGAGGGCATGTTGCTTTCGCCGTCGCACTTTCAGCACGCGGTACGGCGGCAGGAAAGTCTAGCCGGCTGGCAGGCACAGAACGCCGCGCCGCACGCATGGGGGGTCCGACGGCTCGAGTCACAGCTGACCGGCACCCTGTTCCAGGTCACGTTTCTGGAGGCGGTCACGTCAGACCGCATGATGATCACCTTTCCCTATTCCCCTGCGCCAGCGCCGCTCTCGATTGATCTCGCTGATGCGTTCGAGCGGGGACAGGATCGCGTTTATGTCCATCTCGCCGTCGTTGCATGGAGCCCCCAAGCTTTTGGGGTCGGCGGAAGCGCTCGCTACAGCCCCGTTGCCGGGGAGCCGACCGAAGCGCGGGACTCCGAATTCCTGGACGACCGGCCGGAGAGCATGCGTGAGACTCCTTGGTTGCGTCCTGTTCTGGAACTTCGCAAGACGGGGTCGCCCCTCGACGGCTTGCCAGCCCCATTGATCGGCCTCCCGCTCGCTTGTTTTGTTCAACAGGACGCCGCCCTTGTCCGGACCCTCTATCAGCCGCCAAGCCTGACTCTTGCGACTGCGCTGTCGGAGTTAGATCGGGTCGGGCGGACGGAGCCCGCCGCCACACCTGTTCGGGACTACGCCCTGGCCGTTGAAAAGGAGCTGGTCGAAAAGGCGAAGTACCTGAAGGGACGTCTGGCAGCGGCGACAGACCCTAAACCTGCCGTTGCAACCACTAGCGACGCGGAGCCAAAAATGGATCTCCAGGCGGTCACCGAATCGATCCGAGGCGTCCTGCGTCAGGCGCTTTCCTCTCGCCAGATGCTCAATGATCTCAATGCCGTCACCAGGACGCTTCCACGGCTTCACGCCTTGATCTGCGACGACGCGACGCACCCACATGATGCATTCCTCGCGCTCTGCGATGTATTGGGCGACTTGTCGGTGATCAATGGCGCTTACAGGTTGCCCGACGCCTTGCCGAAATATGAGCACCGCGATGCGCTCAAGAGTTTCGAAGACGTGTTCAATCAGATCACCAGAATTCTGGAAAATCTGAACCAGAGATACCGCGCAATTCCGTTTGAGCGGCAATCGCCGAGCCGCTTTGCGCTGCGTATGCGCCCCCCGAGCACCGATCTCAGATTCACAATCGCGGCGATCAGGCGTCCAGGACAGAATATCGACAAGCTCCAACTGTGGATGGAGAACGCCCTCATCGCGACCGAAGGCAATGCTGACGGTCACATGAAGAAATTGCGGACGCTTGGCGCTCACCG
>JANNFM010000196.1:0-2995 GCA_031379795.1 Alphaproteobacteria bacterium | reverse complement strand
GGCCTGCCGCTGGTGGAAAAGGTCGTTGACGAGGCCATCGCCGCCGTCTGCGCCGAAGCCTGCGGCGTGCTCAGCCGCCTGCACACCGGCACGCTGGAATACACCAAACAGCGCAAGCAGTTCGGCGCTCCAATTTCGTCGTTTCAAGTCCTGCAGCATCGCATGGTGGACATGTTCATCAACGTCGAACAGGCGATCTCGATGACCTACATGGCCAACATCAAGGTCAGCGACGACGCCGAGCGCGCCAAGGCCGCGTCGGCCGCCAAGGTGCAAATCGGCAAGGCCTGCCGCTTCGTGGGCCAGAACGCCATCCAGCTTCACGGCGGCATGGGCATGACCGACGAAATGGCCATCGGCCACTACTTCAAGCGCGCCACCATGATCGAGAGCGCGTTCGGGTCGGTGGACCACCACCTGGCCCGCTACGAGCTGCTCAGCCTGGGCAAGGCGGCGTAGTTGGGGTTTCGGTCCGTAGGTATGGAATGCCGTAAACCCTCAGTGTCATCCCGGTTTCGCCATAGGCGAAGACCGGGACCCACAAACGCAAGCGCTTCCGGATAGCGCCGCAGCGGCGACGTTGTGCCCTTACCCATACCTCGAGTTGATGGGTCCCGGTCTTTGGTTGCACCAAAACCGGGATGACACTCCGTAGATCGGTAGAAGGTTGCCCCGACCCCCGGCGCAACGTAACCCCCGCACATGGCCCTCCGCGACTTCGCGATCCTTCTGCTGATGTGCCTGGTCTGGGCCTTCAACAACATACTGTCGAAGTATGTGGTGAGCGGGCTTGAGGTGCCGCCGCTGTTTTACGCCGCCGCCCGGTTTGCGATCCTGACAGTGGTGCTGATCCCGTTCCTGCGACCGGCACCGCGCCCCATCTGGCGGCTGGTGGTGACGGCCTTGCTCATGGGCGGCGGCAATTTTGCGCTGATGTTTGTGGGCCTGAAGATGTCGACCCCGTCGGCGGTGTCGGTAGTATTCCAGCTGGGGCTGCCAATGACGGTGCTGCTGTCGGTGCTGATGCTGCACGAGCGGATCGGGCTATGGCGCGGATTTGGCATCGCCCTGACATTCGCCGGCGTCGTGATCGTGATCCTTGATCCCAAGGGTCTGGAGATTTCCACCGGCCTGCTGCTGGTGGCGGCCGCCACGTTTATGTCGTCACTGGGTGCTGTGATGACCAAACAGATCGAGGGCATGCGCCCGCTGACCTTCCAGGCCTGGGTAGGCTTTTCATCGGTGTGGCCGCTGGCGGCGCTGTCCGCCTGGCTGGAACCGGGGCAGGTGGATATCGCGCTCCATGCCGGCTGGCCGTTCCTGGGTGCGCTGCTGTTCTCGGCCCTGATTGTCTCGCTGTTCGCGCACACCAGCTATGTGATGCTGTTGCAGAAGTATGAGGCCAATCTGATTTCGGCGCTCACCCTGATGACGCCGTTGATCACCATCGGCATGGGCGTGGTGCTGCTCGGCGACCCGTTCGGACCGCGCATGGCGATCGGCAGCGCGCTGGCGATCAGCGGCGTGCTTGTCATTGCGCTCCGGCGCAATCAGATCATGGCCATGCTGATGGCGGTGCGGAGCCGGTTGACATGAACATCATCGAGGCACCCTCGCCGAACTTCGACACGCGAACCTCCCCGCCCAGCCTCTTGGTGCTGCACTACACCGGCATGCCGACCGGCCAGGAGGCGCTGGACCGATTGTGTGATCCGGAGGCCAAGGTCTCATCGCACTATCTGGTGGAGGAGGACGGCCGTGTGTTCCGGCTGGTGGCCGAGGAACGCCGCGCCTGGCACGCCGGGGTGTCGTACTGGCGCGGACGGCGAAATGTGAACGGCGAGTCGATCGGCATCGAGATCGTCAATCCGGGCCACGAGTGGGGCTACCGCGCCTTTCCTGACGCGCAGATCGAGAGTGTCATCGCGCTGGTGTCGGATATCCGCACCCGCTGGGAGATCGAGGATCGCGACATCGTCGGCCATTCCGATGTCGCCCCTGATCGCAAGGAAGACCCCGGTGAACTTTTCCCCTGGAAGCGGCTGGCCGAGGCCGGGCACGGGATCTGGGCGGAGTGGCCGCCGGCGCCGGGCGCGCCGATTGCCGAGGGCGAGGAGGGCGCGGCGGTCTTCGCGTTGCAGGCCGGTTTGACCAGACTGGGCTTTGACCTGCCGCCGTCGGGACGGTTTGATGTGGCCACCACGGTCGCGGTGCGTGCATTCCAGCGGCACTGGCGACCTGAACGAGTGGACGGGATTGCGGACGGGGAGACCCGCGCGCGGCTGATCGCCCTCTTGAGGATTTCCACCTGATGCATCCGGCGTCTGTATTCCATGTGACGGACGCCGCGCGCCTGCTGGCGCGGATCGAGGCTCATCCGCTCATGACGCTGTCCGCAGCGCCGCAGGGGCGGGTGCTGATCGCCCATGCACCGGTGGTCGTGCGGCATCTGCCGGAAGGCCTGGCGCTGGACTTCCACCTCTCGCGCGGAAATGCTCTGGCCGAGGCGTTGGCCACCGGCTTTCACGGTGTGCTGCTGAACCTTGGCCCCGACGCCTACATCAGCCCCGACTGGTACGAGAGCGCCGATCAGGTGCCGACCTGGAACTATGTTTCTGTTGAGGCCGAGGGGGCGGTCACGGCCCTGGACGAGACCGGTCTCATTGATCAGCTTGATGCTCTGTCCGCCCAGGAAGAAGCCCGGCTCGCGCCCAAGCCGCCCTGGACCCGGGCCAAGATGACGCCGGGCCTGGACCAACGCCTGTTCGCCGCCATCGAAGGCGTGGAGATGCGGATCGACCGGCTGGAGGGCAAGTTCAAGCTGAGCCAGAACAAATCCGCCGCCGACATCGCCGGCGCCGCAGACGCGATGGAGGCGCTGGACGCACCGCGCGGTGTCTCGGTGGCGCGGATGATGCGCGGCGGCTGGTAGCGTGCTCAGTGATAGGGGTGTGCGCGTGGTGCCCTGAACCGCGTGCCACGGCCTCACGCAGAT
>JANNFM010000195.1:0-15522 GCA_031379795.1 Alphaproteobacteria bacterium | reverse complement strand
CCGATGCCCTCCAGAATGGCGCCCAGGTCGCGGATCGAAACGCGCTCGCGCAGCAGGGCCTGAAGCACGCGCTGCAGGGTGGTGGCGGTGACGACGCTGGGGATCAGGTCTTCGGAGAGCTTCTTCTGCTCGGCCGGCAGGTCCTTGAGCAGTTTCTGGACCTCTGAATACGTCAGCAGGTCCGGCATGTTTTCCTTCAGGATCTCGGTCAGGTGAGTGGTCATCACCGTGGCCGGGTCGACGATGGTATAGCCCCGGAACGTCGCTTCCTCGCGCAGGCCGTCCTCGATCCAGGTGGCGGGCAGGCCGAACGCCGGCTCCTTCATGTGCTCGCCCGGCAGGTCGACCTGGCCGCCGCGAGGGTCCATCGCCATCAGCTGACCGATGCGGACCTCTCCGGACCCGGCCTCCATCTCCTTGATGCGCAGGCAATAGCCCATGGAGGGCAGGCGCATGTTGTCGAGGATGCGTACGCTGGGCATCACGAACCCGAAGTCGGCGGCCAGCGTGCGGCGCAGGGCCTTGATCTGGTCGGTGAGGCGGCGACCCTCCAGGTCGTTGATCAGCGGCAACAGGCCATAGCCCAGCTCGATCTTGATCTCGTCGATGGCCAAGGTCTGGGCGATGGGTTCGTCTTCGGCTTCGGTGGGCGCGTCGGTGACGGTCGTGACCTCGGGTTGGGATGCCGCCTTCGACCGCCGCCAGGCCAGAACGCCCGCGCCCATCGACACGAGTGCGAAGGGGATGACCGGCATGCCGGGAATAACCGCCAGCACGCCGGCGGCGGCCGAAACCATGCCAAGGCTGATAGGATTGGTGGCCAGCTGGGTGACCAGAGCCTTGTCGGCAGAGCCTTCGACGCCAGCCTTGGAGACCAGAAAGCCGGCGGCGATCGAGACGATCAGGGCCGGAATCTGGCTGACCAGACCATCGCCGATGCTCATGATGGTGTAGGTCGAGAACGCCTCGCCGAGCGGGACATCGTGCTGAAGCACCCCGATCAGGATGCCGCCGATGACGTTCACGGCCAGAATCACCAGTCCGGCGATGGCATCGCCGCGGACAAACTTTGACGCGCCGTCCATGGCGCCGAAGAAGGTGGATTCCTGCTCCAGCTCCTTGCGCCGTTTCTTGGCGTCGTCCGTATCGATCAGGCCCGAAGACAGGTCGGCGTCGATCGCCATCTGCTTTCCAGGCATGGAATCCAGGGTGAACCGCGCGGCGACCTCGGCGATCCGGCCGGAACCCTTGGTGATGACGACAAAGTTCACCACCACCAGGATGATGAACACGATCACGCCGATGGCGAAATTGCCGCCCATCATCAGCTTGCCGAACGTCTCGATAACCTGGCCGGCCCCGTGAACGCCTTCGTGGCCATGGCTGAGGATCAAACGAGTCGTGGCGATGTTCAGCGCCAGCCTGAACAGTGTGACGCCCAGCAGAACCGTCGGGAAAGCCGTGAATTCCAGCGGCTTCGTGATCAGCAGCGACGTCATCAGGATCAGGATCGACGAGGCAATCGAGAGCGACAGCAGCCCGTCCAGCAGCCAGGCCGGGATCGGCACGATGAGCAGGACGACCACGCCGACGACGCCCAGCGCCAGCAGCACCTCGCCACGCGCCACCCAGCTCCAGACCCGGCCGGCGGAGGGCGCTGTATCGTACTTGTAGACCTCAGCCATCAGGTATTTTTCCTTTCCCACAACGTGGGAGAGGGGGACCGCGTCCCAATCCACCCCCTGTGGGGGTGGATCGCGACGCGATGGGGGCACAGGGTCGCAGAGCGACCCTGTGGGAGGGCGTGGTGGAGAGGGTGAGCCTCAAGCCTTGTGTTGGGGTCGGACTGCATTGAACTCCGTGTGTGTTGCTTTCCCTCTCCACCCCTCGCTCTGCGGCGAGCGGTCCCCCTCTCCCGCGAGAGGCGGGAAAGGAAGAGGATCATGCTGCGCTCTGGCCCATTTGCGGCGCAGGGACGGAGACACCGGCTTCGCCATATTCCTTCAGCTTGTTGCGCAGCGTCCGGATCGAGATGCCGAGGATGTTGGCCGCGTGGGTCCGGTTTCCGAAGCAGTGCTGCAGGGTGTCGATGATCAGGTTCTGCTCCATCTCGGCCACCGTGTGCCCGACGAAGGCGCGACTGACAGTCTCGGCGGCCGTGGCCGCCGCCATCGCCGTGCGGGCGTGGGCGTCGGCCGGGGCCAGCGGTTGGCCGTCAGGCAGGCGGATGGCGTGCTCGTCGATCTCGGCGCCCGGCGCCAGCAACACCGCGCGATGCATGGCGTTTTCCAGCTCGCGGACATTGCCCGGCCAGCGGTGCGCGATCAGACGACGCCTGGCCTCCTGGCTCAGGGGCTTTTCGGGAAGGCTGTTGGCGGCGGCGTATTTCTTGACGAAGAATTCCGCCATGGCGACCACATCACCGGGCCGCTCACGCAGAGGCGGCAGCCGCAGGTTCACGACGTTGAGGCGGTACAGCAGATCCACGCGGAACGTGCCGTCCTTTACTGCCTGGGTCAGGTCGCGGTTCGAGGTGGCGAGGATGCGGATGTCGACCTTGACGGGTTTGGAGCCGCCAACGCGGTCAATCTCCCGCTCCTGGATGGCGCGTAGAAGTTTGGCCTGCAGGCGGGTGTCCATTTCCGAGATTTCGTCCAGCAGCAGCGTGCCGCCGGTGGCTTCCTCGAACTTGCCGATGCGGCGGGCCAGGGCGCCGGTGAAGGCCCCCTTCTCATGGCCGAACAGCTCACTTTCCAGAAGATTCTCTGGAATGGCAGCGCAATTCACCGAGATGAAAGGCCGGTTGGCCCGGCGCGACTTCTGATGGACGTAGCGGGCGACGACTTCCTTACCCACGCCGCTTTCGCCGGTGATCAGGATCGAGGCTTCGGAGCTTGCGACCTGGTCCGCCAGCGTAATGACCACCTGCATATTGGGGTCACGCACCACCATCGGGCGGTTGTCGTCGGACACGGCGGCCAGCACGGCGGCAATGAGGGTCGCGTCCGGCGGGAGGGGAATGAACTCCTTCGCGCCGGCCCGGATGGCGGCGGCGGCCCGTTGCGGGTCGGCGGCGATGCCGCAGGCCACCACCGGCACGCGGATCCGCTCATCCTCGTTGGCGGCGATCAGGGCCGCGATATCCAGGTCGTAGTCGACCATCAGCAGGTCGGCACCCTGACCCGATCGCAGGGCGTGCGTCGCGGCCTCGATGGTCTCGACGTGACTCACCTTGGCACCCGCGCTCATCGCCATTTTCACGGCGGTAGCCAGTTGTCCGCTCAGTTTTCCGACGACCAGAAGTCGCATGGGTCTACTCCTTTTGACGCGAGGCCGGCATCAGGCCGCCGCGTCGCCGTCCTTGATGATTTCCGTCATGGTCACGCCCAGTCGCTCGTCAACGATGACGACCTCGCCGCGGGCCACCAGGCGATTATTCACATAAATATCAATGGCTTCTCCGACCTTGCGGTCGAGCTCGAGAACACTGCCCTGACCCAACTGCAGCAGCTGGGCAACGGTCATGGTTGACCGGCCAAGCACCGCTGAAATGGCGACGGGTACGTCGAAGACGGTTTCCAGGTCCGTGGCGCTTCGGACGCCATCATCGCTGCCATCGGGCACCTGGCCTTCATCAGGGGCAAATTCGTCGAGCTTGAGGTCGTCATCGGCCATGGGTCTAGCTTTCGCTGCCGGGGATCAGGGGTTCGGCGTGCAGACCTTCGGAGGCCAGCGCTGCCGTCAGGGCTTCGTGCACACGTTCCGAGGCGACCGCAGGATCGTAGGTCGCCTGGCCGTCGCCAAAATCGAGGGTGAAGGCGTGGGCGCCAAATCCACTGTCACCCTTGACGACGATGGCGCCCTCGAAGCCCAGACCTCGCGCGGCGTCGTCAAGGATCGGCTGCAGACGTGTGGCCAGGCTGGGCTCCGCCGTGACCACCAGGCGCGGCTGGGCGTCGATCTCGCGGGCCAAGGCTTCCAGCGCCGCCAACGACGCCGCCTCTGGAAATCGATCAAGTGCGGCCCCGGCGATTGCCCTGGCACAGGCCAGCGCCAGCTCTGCGGATCCCACGCGATGCTCGTGAGCGACTTCGGCCAGTCGAGGCAGGGCCTGCTGACACGCTGAAGCAATCGAGGACATCGCATTGGCCTGCTGCGCGCTGAGACTGCTCAGGGCGGCTTTCTCGCCTGCCGCGTAGGCCTCGGCGCGGATCTGCTCGACCTCTTCCGCCGGGAACAGGCGCTTCACCCGCTGCGGCGCAAACGTCACGTCGCCGCCGGCGCCGAACTCCGTGTCGAACTGAAACTTCGTGAGAGAATCTGACATCAGTAGATCAACTCATCGTCGCCGCTGCCGGAGCCCGCCAGCATGATCTCGCCCTTGTTGGCGAGGTCTTTTGCGATCTGCACAATCGCCATCTGGGCCTGATCCACGTCCTTGAGGCGGACGGGGCCCATGCTCTCCATGTCGTCGCGCATGATCTTCGAGGCGCGCTCGGACATGTTGGAGAAGAACATTTCGCGCAAGGCGTCGGACGCGCCCTTCAGGCCCATGGCCAACCGATCTTTCTCGACGGTGCGGAGCAGGGTCTGGACCCCACCCGGATCCAGTTTCGACAGGTCCTCGAAGACGAACATCAGCGCCCGGATGCGCTCGGCGGCTTCGCGGTTGCGTTCTTCCAGCGAGGTGATGAACCGCGCCTCGGTCTGGCGATCAAAGGCGTTGAAGATGTCCGCCATCATCTCGTGGCTGTCCCGCTTGGTCGTGCGGGCCAGGTTGGACATGAATTCATTGCGGAGCGTCTGTTCGATCTTGTCGAGGATCTCGCGCTGCACCGGCTCCATGCGGAGCATCCGCATCACGCACTCCAGGGCAAAGTCCTCGGGCAGCGACGAGAGGACCCGCGAGGCGTGGTCGGGCCGGATCTTGGACAGCACCACGGCGACGGTTTGCGGGTACTCATTCTTCAGATAGTTGGCGAGCACCGCCTCGTTCACATTGCCCAGCTTGTCCCACATTGTACGACCGGCCGGACCGCGGATCTCCTCCATCAGGGACTCGACCTTGTCGTCGGGCATGATGGTCGACAGCAGTTTCTGGGTCTGTTCGAACGACCCCATGATCGCGCCCGAGCCGGCCATGCCGGTGACGAATTCCACCAGCATTTGTTCGACGACCGCGGCAGAGACATTGCCCAGGCCAGCCATCGCCTGGGAGATTTCCTTGATTTCTTCCTCGTCCAGCGCCTTCCAGACGGTGGCGTGTTCCTCGCCCAGAGCCAGCAGGATGACGGCGCACTTTTCCGCGCCCGTCAGGCGGGTGATGTCGACGACGTTCTTGGAACCTGCCTTTGCCGCCATCAGGCTGTCTCATGCAGCCAGGAGCGAAGGATCGAGACGGATTCGTCTGGATGGCTCGCGACGAAGTCGGAGACCTGCTTGACCTTGCTGGCGCGAACCTGGCCTTCGATGTTGGCGATATCGACCCGGCGGCCATCCCCGTCAGGGCCGGGCAGGGCCAACTGGGACATGCTGCCGTCGGCGGCGACCTGAACCTGCTGACCGTCAGGCAGCACCATGATGCGGGTGACCTGCGGCTGACCATCATCTGCCGGTGCGCCACCTTTGCCCGCCTTACCCTTCTTGCCGCCGCCACCGGCGCCCAACAGCGGCCGGGCCACGAAGAAGATCATCAGGATGCCAACAATCGCCAGCACAGCCAGTTCAGCCGCGCGCATGATGTCGTTCTTGTCGAAATCCTTGAGTGGATTGGCGGCCTCGACCCCACCGACCTCCGCGGCGACCGGAAACTTGACGTTGATCACACTGATCTGGTCGCCTCGATCCTGGCTGAAGCCGACAGAAGCGCGGACCAACTGCTCGATGCGCTGCATCTCTTCGGCAGATCGCGCGGTGTAAGCCCCCGGCTTGCCGTCCTTGCCGATGGCGGTCGCGCCATCGACGGCCACTGCGACCGACAGCCGTTTGACGGTACCTGGTTCCTGCACCTCGGTGCGGACGGTTTTGGAAATCTCGTAGTTGGTGGTCGAATCCTGACGGCCTGAGCTGTTGGTGTCAGCGTCGCTGGTCGAGCCGGCGCCGCCGGGGATATTGGCCGCGACAGAGGCCTGCCCCGAGCCGTCGGCCGACTTCTCGCGGCTGTTCTCGTCGGTCGTTGACTCGGACCGGATCACCTGGCCGTCCGGATCATACTTTTCTTCCTGCGTGGTGACGCGGGCCAGGTCCAGGTCAGCGGAGACGTTGACGCGGGCTTTTCCAACACCGACCAGACCCTCGACCAGGGTCTTCACCTGTTTGGCGATGCGCTGCTCGACCTCGGACTTGCGACCGTCGGCCTCTGCTGCCATGCCGGTGTCGCCGCCTGACAGGGTTTTGGCGTGCTGATCGACCACGGTCACACGGTCGGGCCGCATGTTGGGCACGGCTCCGGCGATCAGGTTCTGGATGGCGCGGACCTGTTCAGCGGTCGGCTCACGCCCACCGACGCCAATGCTCACCGAGGAAGCGGGTTGCTCCGCGTCTTCCTCGAACAACTGGCGCTTGGGCAGCACCAGATGCACGCGCGCCGAGGTGATGCCGTCGAGGGCCCCGATTGTGCGAGCCAGCTCGCCCTCGAGCGCGCGCTGGCGGTTGAGTTGCTGCACAAAGTCCGTTTGGCCCAGGGCGTTGGCCTGATCGAAAATCTCGTAGCCAACCGATCCGGCGGTGGGGAGGCCCTTTCCCGACAGCATCAACCGCGTTGAGGCGACCACATCGCGCGGCACCATGATGGTCGAGCCATCGCCCTTCACCTCATATTTGATCCCGGCCTGATCGAGCGCCGCCGTAATGGAACCTGCCTCTTTCAGATCAAGGTTGGAATACAACAGCGACTTCGGCTGACCCAGATTCAGGAAGATGGCGGCCATGACCGCGACAAAGCCAGCACCGATCCCGATGACCGCAGCCACCCGGCCGATGCCGAACCGTCGCAGCAGGCTCATCAACGGGTTCAATGCCGAACGCCCCTTCCACACCACTCAGGAGACGTCCGCATCTGATGCCCCGCCCCCGTGCTAGGCAGGATTTACCCAGTGCTTGGTTAAGGCAGGTTTAAGTTGTGCGGTGGATCGGGGTCGTCAAACCGAGGATCGACCGTCGAAAAACGGCTTCAGCTCCAGGGTTCCAGGCCTCCCGCAAAGGCCAGCAACAACGAGAACGATGCATAGATCAGCACCGTGATCGTGAAGAACGCCTTGCGCAGCCCATTCCACGAATCTACCCGACGCCCGCCTTGCCAGATGGCAGGCAGAGCGGCGACGGTGATGATGGTCAGTACAGCCGCCACCAGGGCGCAGGTCGAGGCAGTGACCAGGGGTATGCCGGGCCAATCGTACATGATCGCCTGCGCGTCAGAGGCACCGGCGCCCCAAATGGCAAATAACCCCAGCGCGGCGATCCAGAGGCCGGCCTGCATGGCCTGAACCATCGAGGCCCGCGCCTGCACCTGATTTTGCCGCAGGTCGCGTCGGTTCCGCATGATGAGCCCGCCCAGGGTCGCCACTGCGGCTGCCCCCGTCAGCGCCGCCAGGACGATCAGCGTGAACGGGCGATTGATCAGCGAGGTCCGCCGGAGGGCTTCAGTGTTGACGCTGGACCGGATCGTCGTCGCGCGGCCATCGCTGATCTGAAACGCGATCCGCTGGTCGTCTATGGTCGAGATGAAGTGGCCGGACGCGACCGGGCCATCGGGAACGAATGCGCGATCCTGACCGCCCCGGCTCAGCAGAAGCCGTCCGCCCGATGTCACCCTGACATCGGTTCCTCCGGCCAGCCGGCTCACGAAACCCTCCAGCCCGCTGTAGGCGCGGCGGGTCGACATATAGTTGCCGTTGAAGGTGTCCGCGGCCGTGATCAGCTCGATCGAGCCCGGCCTCGGGAAGGTTGTGGCAGCGGCATAGAAGTGTCTGACGACCGCGTTCGGAAGCCGATCGGCCAGCGACCTGCCGCCCTCGCCATTGGTGCTGATGAACAACCCCAGCTCCAGTCGTGGGACGACGGTCATGTTGGAGTGGAAGGCGACCGTGTCGCCAAGGTGGCCGTAAGCCTTGAACGCGCCGGGCAGGTCAAAGGTCATGAACCCGTGCGCCCAGCCGTTGATACCGGTTGGCGTGGCCCGCAATGGGGTCCTGAACGCCCGGGCGGCCTGAGGCCCGAACACGGTCACCCCTTCCGACGTACCGTTCCCAAGCAGCATCAGCATGTACCGCGACATGTCGCCGGCGGTGGAGGACGCCGAAACGGCCGGCGCCACCTGTCCGACGAACTCGTAGGCGTTGGGCGAGAAGCCGGCGTTTCGCCATCCATAGCCTGTCGCGACATCGTTGCGCAGCGATGGCGGCATGGCGGTCGGCAAACCCCGTCGTTCGGCGCGGGGCTCGCGAAAGGTCGTCCGGCTCATGCCGAGCGGGCCGGTGATCTCGTCCTCGACCTTGCGTTCGAACGTCTTGCCGGACACGAAGACCACCGCCTCGCCGGCCAACGCCGCGCCATAGTTGGAGTAGCTGGAGATGGCGCCGGCGCTGCGCACCTGGTCGGGCCGTTCCTGCCGCAGATACAGATCAAGCGGCCGGATACGTTGTGGGTCTTTCTCGAACAGCTGGCCCAGGGCGCGGTCCTCAAAACCGGCGCTGTGGTCAAGCAGGTGTCGCACCATGACGTCACGGGCCTGGCTAGGCAGACGCACTTGCTCCGGCAGGTATAGGTTGATCGGCCGGTCCAGCCGGATCCGACGCGCCTCGACCTCCTTCATCAGGAGGATCCAGGTGAAGGTCTTGGAGATCGACCCGATCCGGAACAGGGTCCTGTCAGGGTCGACGGCCCGTCGGGGGCTCAGGCTGGCGAAACCATAGCCCTTCTTCAGGATCACCTGGCCGTTCTGCACGATGGACACCGTGGCCCCCGGGACATGTTCGCGGGACATCGCGTCGGCCATCCAGCCGTCGACAAAGGCTTCCAGCCGCACCGGATCCAGAGGCGGCAGGGATGACACGGAAGCCGCGGGCAGGCTCGGCCTGGTCATCTTCGCCACGGAAACGGCCGACGCCGCCCTGGGCGCAAGCTGGTTGTAGGGAATCGGTGCGTCCGGGAGGACTCTGTTCCCCTGGGCCTGGGCGTTTGAAGACACCGCAAGAAGCCCCGACAACACTATGCCCAGGACGGCGATCACGCCGCGTCGTTTTCCGTGATTGTTCAACATGCCCTCGCGATTCAGACCTTAGATCGTTCGACGCCCAAGATGGATCAATCCCACACCCGCTCGTCATGACCCGGCTTGTCCGGGTAACCCATAAACTCTGGCGGTTTCGAGAGAACCTCGGCGGCGAAGCTTCGATCTCGTTCGGCAGGTCTCGGTGCTTATGGGTTACCCGGACAAGCCGGGTCATGACGAGCCTTTTGCACGGTGTGGGGATGTCCGTCGAACGGGTGATCCAGATCAAGCGTCGAACACCGCGCATTTCGACGAACTTGCCCGTCAGAAGTGGCAACTGGCGAAACGCACGGAGATCGCTATGCAGACCCTGCAACGCCGCTCCGGCGCGTCGTTCCCGAGCCGGCGAGCTGGGTGATGATGATCCTGGGTTTCTTCGGTCCGGGCGCCATGCTGCGGCGTCGCAAGCCGTTGGTGGCTTGATCCCTCAGTCCGTCCGGGCCTGATTGTCGAACGCGAACAGTGGCAGCATGGGGCGCAGTGTCCCGCCGATCCACAGCTGGGGCTCTGACGGCGGGCTCATCTTCTCGGTGATCTCGCGCACGCGGACGCACTCGCGCACCGCGCCGCCCAACCCGGCAAAGTCACGCGCCCCGCCCATCGACGACAGGAAGCAGTCGTCGAAATAGGGATATTTGTTGTCCTGCCCGCAGCCAAATGACGTCCGGTCTGGTCGTGCTGCCGTCAGTACCATCCGGTTGGGCTTGGCCAGGGTGCGCACATAGACGCCGGAGAAACAGGCCGAGATCACCACAACGGTCGGTCGCGCACCGCAGCTCTGGTCCAGCATGGTGGCCAGCACGCCGGGCTGCAGAATGCCCTGATCCAGCTGCGCGCCCTGGGGCGCACCGTGCGAGGTCATGTAGAACAGGCATCCACCCTGCGCCTTGGCCGACAGGTCCACCATCGCCGCATAGATGCCGCGGGCGTCTGACTTTTCGGGGTGGGTGTCCTTGTAGCGTTCGGGCCGCACCGAGAACTGGCGGATGTTGGCGTTCTGGAATCCGACCCTGTTGAGCGCCAGCGTCACATCGCGGCGCGCGTTGTCAAAGGCCTCGGTCGGCCCGCCGTCGTGGGCGTGCCAGTCCCCGGCCACCACCACCGCCGACCAGTCGGCAAAGGCTTGCGCGTTCGCGGTGCCGGAAACGGCAATCCAGAAGGCGGCGATCAGGGCGAGGAGGCGGCTCACCGGGCCGGCTTCACGACTTGTACTTTGTGAATGGCGTGGGGATCGCCGTGCCGGTGGCCTTGGCCAGCATGCGGCCCTCCGGATCAAACAGCTCACCCTCGGTGAAGGCCACTTGCCGGCCCCACTTCAGCACCCGGCCGATGCCCTTGATCTTGCCGGGCGCACCGGGCCTGAGGAAGCTGGTCTTCATTTCCAGGGTCGGCGCGACGGCGGTCATGCCGGACGCCACCATGCAGGCCACGCTCATGCACTCGTCCAGCATGGCGCAGAGATAGCCGCCCTGGATCTGCTTCATGGGGTTCAGCAACAGCTCAGCGCGCGCCTCGAACTCGACCTCGACCGACTTGGTCGCCTGGCTGACCCCGACGATCCGGAAACCCAGCGTCTGCGAGCCGGTCGGCTGGTTCTTGGTGCGTTGGAACCGCGCCAGGATGGCCTCGTCGGTGAGGGTCTCAGGCTCGGGGCTCACAACGTCGCTCATCCAGCGGTCACTTCTTCCGGAATTGATCCAGGGAGACGACCGTGGCCTCTCCCGTCTTGGCGGGCGGCGTCTCGGGCTTGGGCTCTTCGGTTGGCACGACCGCGATCTTTGGCTCCTGAGGCGCCGAGGGCGGGGCCTCGAATTGCAGCAGGAACTGCACCGACGGATCGTAAAAGCGCGTGATCGCCGCATAGGGCACCGACAGCCGCTTGGGCTGGCCGCCGAACTGCAGGGTCACGGAAAAGAACGTCTCGCCCGGCGCCAGGTCCCAGTACTGGTGCTGCAGCACGATGGTCATCTCGTCCGGATAGCGCGACAGCAGATCGTTGGGGCCCGACACGCCCGCCGCATCGGTCTTGAACGTCACATACAGATGATGCGCGCCCGGCAGCCCCTCGGGCGAGGCCGCCCGCTTCAACGCAGCCTTGGCCACACCCCGCAGCGCATCCTGCGCCAGGGCCTCGTAGTTCATCAGATCTTGCGCAGGTGGGTCTTGGGCCATCGGGGTTCCAGAGTGTGGACACGAGTCTAACGACTGGGGCGACCGGTGCAAGGCTTTCGGCAGTGGAATTCCCTGGTCAACGCGTACAAATTCACGTACGTCTTCCCCATGCGCACAACGTCCTACAGCGACTTCCGCAAGAACCTGGCGGCGACCATCGAGCGGGTGAATGCTGATCACGAGCCAGTGGTGATCACCCGCGACAAGGGCAAACCCTCCGCGGTGCTGATGTCGCTGGAGGACTTCGCCTCCTATGAGGAGACCCGCTACCTGTTGCGCAGCCCGGCGAATGCCGAGCGCCTGCTGGCGTCCATCGCCTCCCTCGATGCCGGCGACGGCCGCGAGCACGATCTGGCCGAATGAAGCTGATCTTCAGTGAGCAGGCCTGGGAAGATTACCTCTACTGGCAGGCGCATGATCCGAAACTGGTGTTGCGCATCAACGCTCTGATCAAGGAGTGCAGCCGAACGCCTTTCACCGGAATCGGCAAACCCGAGCCCCTGCGCGGACCGCTGTCTGGCTGGTGGTCTCGCCGCATCACCCAGGAACACAGGCTGGTCTATCGGCCCAGTGATGAGGGTCTGCTGCTGGCGCAGTTCCGCCACCACTATTGAGAGCCGTTCGGGGAGGTAGGTGGGAGGCTTCTGTTGGCAGGCGCCTCGCAATGTTTGTCTGAAGGACGGGAGGCGCACCGTTCTGAGGATTAGGTGGAGGGATTCTGTTGGCAGGCTCCCTCCGGGCCCCGCCTAAGGATCTGAACCCCTAGGACTTAGGTCGGATGTCACCGAACCGCATTACGCGGCGAGGCGGACTTCCTCAGCGAAGTTATCGTTCGCATTTAGTTTAAAGACCCGGGACGGTGAGTCACGCCGAGAGAAAGCAACACCTTTAGACGTCTGTCGATGCTGATCGGCCCCGCACTGCCCGGCGATACCCGGGGGAAGATTGGTGGAGCCGCCGGGAATCGCACCCGGGTCCAGTCCGCTTATGACGTGCGCGTTTATCTCCATAGTCGGGCGAACCCGACGCCACCCATATAGTCCCTCCGGGTTGAAAATTGAAGAACTTACCGCGCCGCGCGGATTGCGATGCGTCAGTGGCGGGGCGAAATGCGTGGATCGCCACCAGGGCTTCGCGGGCGGACTCACGGCTTTTCGGGCGACGGACCTAGTCTTCGGGTCTCGAACCTGACCGGAGTACCCCATGCAAAATCTGCTGCACGCCGCCCGCCCGCTGGCCAATGACCTGTTCTCAAGCCTGCTGTTTGCGGCGCTGGTGGCGCTGGGGGTCGACACACAGATCGCCACCCTGATCGCGATGGGCGTTGGTCTGGCGCACGTGATCCTGTGGAAGGTACTGGGCAAGCCGGTCGCGCCGTTGCAGTGGGCCAGCCTGGCGCTGGTGCTGACGTTCGGCGCCCTGGGCCTTATCCTGCACGACGCCCGCTTCCTGATGGCCAAGCCGACGGTGATCTATCTGATCCTGACCGTCATGATGCTGAAACGCGGCTGGATGCTGCGTTATCTGCCGCCCATCGCCGTTGGCCACGCCGAGCCAGCCGCGATCGCCTTCGGCTATGTCTGGGCGGGGTTGATGGCGCTGACCGCCACGGCGAACCTCGTGGTCGCGATCCAGTTTCCGCAAGCCTGGCCGGCGTTCCTGGCGATCTTCCCGATGTCGTCGAAGATCGGTCTGTTCGCGGTGCAGTATGCGGTCATGCGGCACGTCACGATCCGCAGTCTGCGGGCGCAGGTGAGGTTGGCGCAGGCGTCCTAGAAAACGTCCACGCCCCGTTGCAGCGACAGCACGCCGGTGCGCGACACCTCGACCAGGCCCAGGCCGCGCATCAGGTCCACGAACTTGTCGATCTTGGCGGGCGCGCCGGTCAGTTCGAACACGAAGCTCTCGTGGGTGGTGTCGACCACCTTGGCGCGGAAGATGTCGGCGACCCTGAGCGCTTCGACGCGCTCCACGCCCGCCCCGCGCACCTTGATCAGCGCCAGTTCACGCTCCAGGCCGTTGGGATCCTTGGTCACGTCCTGAACGTGGCGGGTGGAGACCATCTTCTGCAACTGGGCTTCGATCTGGGATAGCACCTGGGGGGTGCCGCGGGTGACGATGGTGATCCGGCTGGTGTGCGCGCTGTCGTCGGTCTCGGCGACCGTCAGGCTGTCGATGTTGTAACCGCGCGCCGCGAAAAGCCCGACCACGCGATGCAGGACGCCCGGCTCGTTCTCCACCAGCACGGCGAAGGTGGCGCGGCTCTCCTCCTGCTCGGCGTGGGCGAGGTCATAGACGGAGGCGGGCTGGGCAGGGTCGGACATGGGCGGGTTTCCTGAGCGTCGGGGTTCAGGTGTCACAGGATGGGCCGGGTCGCAACAGGGCGCGCAGCGACAGTGTGACTAAAGTCCCAAAGTTGCGAAGGTTCTGTCGTGCTGCTGCCGGAACGCTGTCATCAGCCACGGCTAGTGTGTGCGGATCGCGTTTGCAAAGGAGCTTTCCATGCCCACCACCCAAGAGATCGCCGAAGACCTGGTCGCCCTGTGCCGCCAGGGGAAATTTGATGAGTCCGGCGAAAAGTACTGGTCTGACGATGTCGTCAGCCTCGAGGCCATGCCAGGTGAGATGGCGGAGATCGCCGGCAAGGAAGCCGTGCGCGCCAAAGGTGAATGGTGGGCGGCTAACCACGAGGTGCACGACGTTGTTGTCGAGGGTCCTTACGTCAACGGTGACCAGTTCGTCGTTCGGTTCAAAATGGATCTCACACCCAAGGACGGCGAACGCACCACCATGGACGAGGTCGGCGTTTATACGCTTATCGATGGCCTGATCGTCGAAGAGCAGTTCTTCTACGCGACCTGAGTGCAGCTTGCGCGGGAGGGCAATTCGCCTGACATTCGGGCGTCATGTCCTCCCTCCGTATGCCTCAATCCCTGAAATCTCGTCTCGGCGTCGAGACCGGCGATGCCGTGTTCCGCCACGAGCTTCTGGAGGAGCAGGCCCAGTCCCTGGGCCGCGCCGGGCGCAAGGTGGAGGCGGCGCTGGCCGAGCTGGCGGCGCATGAGGGTGGTGATGGGCGGGCGGCACTCGTCAAGGCTGCCGCCAGCGCGGTCTGGGGCTTTCTGGTCCAGCGTGAGGTGATGGGCCTGCGCGACCGCAACGCCGTGGTCGCCCAGTATGGCATTCCGCGCGAGGTCATGGTCCGGATCGGCGCGCGCTGAGGCGAAGAACCGGCTTGGCTTACGCAGCGCGAGATGTGCCAGTGTGACGGCATTCAAACATCTCGGGGACGGAACCTTTCAAATGGCCATTTCACTCTATGACGTCAGCGTGGCGTCTTACTTGCAGACGCTCGGCGCGGTTTCCGGCTTTCTCGATAAGGGTCTGGCGCACTGTCAGGCCAACAGCATCGACCCGGCGACCATCGTCAGCACCCGGCTCAAGGACGACATGTTGCCCTTCGTTTTCCAGATCGTGTCGGTAGCGCACCATTCGCTGGGCGCCATCGAGGGCGCGAAGGCAGGCGTGTTCTCACCGTCCGGCGCGGTCGGCGACCCGGACTATGCCGCCTTGCAAAAGCTGGTGGCCGACGCCCGCACGGCGCTGGCGGCCATGACGCCGGACGAGGTCAATGCGCTGGAGGGCCGCGACATGGTGTTCGCGCTGGGTGAGCGGAAGATGCCGTTTACGGTGCCCGGCTTCCTGATGAGCTTCTCGATCCCCAACCTGCATTTCCACGCCACCACGGCCTATGACATCCTGCGTCAGGCTGGCGTGCCGCTGGGCAAGCGGGACTATCTGGGCGCCATGCGGCTGAAGGCCTGAGACGCGGCAACGCCCCCTCCGTCACCCCGGATCAAGTCCGGGGTGCCACCTCCCCCGGTGGCACGCTATCGGATTCACACATCGTCGAAACGTCAAATATATCAACAGATTGTGTGTGCGCCCTTCTCCCCTTGTGGGAGAAGGTGGCCTGCGCAGCAGGTCGGATGAGGGGTCGATTCCCCTCACAGAATAACACCCTGTTTTACTGGAATAATCGCCGCGCGACCCCTCATCCGAGCCGCTCGCGCGGCCCA
>JANNFM010000188.1:0-21728 GCA_031379795.1 Alphaproteobacteria bacterium | reverse complement strand
CCATCCTCAGCGTCTGATCATGGATGAACTTGTAAAGGTCGCTCTGTTTGGTCAGGAACTCGCGGATCGGGTCCGCTCCCCAGCGGGGCCAGTGATGGCTGGCGAACATCACCTCCGTGTCCGGCCCGAACATCCCCAGCGCCTCGTCGATATAGAAACTCCAGGCTTTGGCGTCGCGCACCTGGGCGCCGCGGGGCGTGTAGAGATTGTGTAGATGACAGGTGCAGTTCTCGGCCATGCAGAGCGCGCCGAACTTCGGGAAAAAGAAGTTCATCTCGGCCGGTGCCTCGGTGTCGGGCGTCACCTGGAACCGGATCTCGACGCCGTCAACCTCCAGGGTCTGGCCGGTATGGGTGATGGATTCGTTGGGCGCGACCAGGCCGACGCGGCCCGTTGAGGTGCCTTTACCGAGGCCGGAGTCCACGTGGCCCTGTGGGTCCTTGGGCAGCAGGCCACCATACATGTGAGTGGCGCGGCGGCTCATGACGTTGCCCGCCAGGCAGTTTTCGGCGACGGCGGCCTGCAGGAAGCCTTCCGGGGCGATGATCCGCAGGCCCGCGGCGATCTCGTCCGGCGTCACCACGCCCAGGATGCCGCCATAGTGGTCGACGTGACTGTGGGTGTAGATCACGGCGCTGACCGGACGGTCGCCCTTGTGCTGCCGCAGGAGTTTCAGTGCCGCCGCCGCCGGCTGGGCCGAGGTGAGGGGATCAATGACAATCCAGCCGGTGGCCCCTTCGATGAACGTGATGCTGGAGATGTCGAAGCCGCGCACCTGGTAGACGCCGGGGGTCACCTCGAAGAGGCCATTGTGGAGATTCAGCTGGGCCTGGCGCCAAAGGCTGGGGTTGATCGTGTCGGGTCGTTCGCCGTTCAGGAAGCTGTAGGGTTCGAGACTCCAGGCCCCCGGGACTTCGGCGTGGGGGATCGTGCCAATGAAACCGCGCTTGGCCAGCTGGAAGTCGCCGCCGTCATCCCGGGGAAGGCCGGCGGCCATGGCAGCATGAGCCGCACGCGTCGCCTCTGTCGCCGGTTTGCGCGTGAGATCCATGGCTTTCCTCCGCGGCGACGCTTCAGTCCGCCATTGCGGTCAGGCTAACAGAGGCCACGATCCAGGAAAGGACTTCACTGACGCCGAAATCGTACAAAAACCCGGCGGATAAAAAAATCCATGACCGGGTACGGAAGCGCGCTCTATACCGCGCTGCACACTATCATCAGACGGCTACGATCGGCCGACTCTCAGGCTAGGATAGCCGGTTCGAATGTTGATCCCGATCGTACTGATGGCCGCTGCGGCGCCGCAGGCGACGGAGTTGGCTGTGCCCTCGCCTGAGCCTGCCGAACGCGGCACACTGACGTTCCCGCCCAGCTTCTTTGCGGAGACGCAACCGACCAGCGCCTTTGACATGGTGGTTCGCGTGCCGGGCTTTACCTTCGACAGGGGCGCCAGCGTGCGTGGCCTGTCGGGTGCCGGCGGAAATGTGCTGATCGACGGGCAGCCGCCGGTGTCGAAGGGCGATGGCCTGGACGAAATCCTGAAGCGAATTCCGGCTGGCGCGGTCGCCCGGGTCGACCTGATCCGGGGCGGGGCGCCCGGCATCGACATGGATGGGCGGTCGGTGCTGGTCAATGTGGTGCGCAAGCAGACGGCGGGCTTTCGTGCCGCTGTGACGCCCAGCACCACCCTGGTCTACGACCACCGGGTGATGAACGGCTTGCGCGCCGAGGCCCAGTGGCGCTGGCCGGGAGGGCGCTCCGCCGAGCTGTCCCAGGTGCTCAGCAAAGGCGCATTTGATGAACAGGGCGACGGGAACCGCACGCGCTTCAACGCCAACGGAACCATTCGCTTGCGGTCCAGGATCGACGCTGACGCGGCGCGGCAGAATATTGGAACAACGGGCGCCTACGAGACGCCGCTCTTTGGCGGGCGGGCCCGGATAAACGCGGCTATCTCGTTCAACCCGTTTTCGTCAGAACTCTACGACCGCTATGTCGGCGGCGGGCGCGAGTACGAGTACAACAAATTCTACCGCGAGCAGCTTGAGCTGGGCGGGCGGTTCTCCCGTCCGCTGACCCGGCGGATCGCCCTGGAGGTCGTGGGGCTGCGTCAGCAGAACACCACCACGTCGAGCGTGCATTTCGAAGCCCCGGCTCTGGAGCGCGACTTCCGCCTGGAACGCAAGGGAGAGGAAACCGTCGGTCGGATCACTGTGAAGGCCCAGTCTTCGTCGCGCCTGTCATTCGAGGCCAGCGCCGAGGGGGCTCTCAATAGCCTGGACAGCGAGACAGGGCTGTTCGTGAATCGGGTCGCCAGCGTCATTCCGGCTGCCAATGTGCAGATTGAGGAAAGGCGCGGAGAGGTCGCCGCTCGGGCCACCTGGCGGGCGAGCGACAGCCTGACTCTGGAAGCGGGCCTGCGGCAGGAGCGGTCCAAGACCGTCGCGAAAGGGGATGTTTCGGTTGAGAATCCGTTGAGCTTCCTGAAACCCAGGCTTGCGGCCACCTGGATCGCGGACTCGAAAAACCAGGTCCGGCTTCGCATCGAGCGCGAGGTCGGTCAGCTGAACTTTGAAGATTTCGTGGCGACCTCCAATGTAGCGTCCACGGGCACGCTTTCGGCCGGAAATCCCGATCTGACACCGCAGCAGGCCTGGGTAGGCGAAGTGACCTATGAGCGGCGGTTTCAGGGCGCCGGCGCCCTGGTCCTGACGGCGCGGCGCTATGCGTTCAACGACGTGGTCGACCGCGTGCCGGTGTTCAGCACGACGGGCGTGATCCTGGCTGACGCGCCGGGCAATATCGGCAAGGGAACCCGCGAAGAACTGCAGGGTAGCTTCACGCTGCCGCTGGACGCTTTCGGCCTTCCAGCGGCGCAACTTCGCGGCCAGGCGACCCGACGGTGGAGCGACGTCGTCGATCCCATAACCGGGCTGAGGCGGGAAATCTCGACCTTGCGCAACTCTGGCGGTCGTGACGCGGCCTCGTTCGTACCCGTAAGCTGGGATCTGCATTTTACCCAGGAGCTGCCCCGTCTCAAGTCGGTCTGGGGCTTCGATGTGTTTGGCGGGACTCGGGATCGCTCTTTCAGGCTAACCGAGATTGAAACGAAGAAGGTCTCGACGTCGGTCCTGGTCTTCACGGAGTACAGGCCCAGGCCGAACCTGACTCTCCGGGTCGAGGCCCAGGCGCTTAATCAGCGAAACGTGAAGCGGGTCCGTCAGGTTTTCGCCGGTTCCCGAAACCTGGGCGTGCTGGACTATACGGACGTGCGCAGTCTGGAGTGGGGTGGCAGCCTGTTCTTCTCTCTGCGGCGGTCGTTTGGCGGCTAGGTCCGCGAGCTCACTTCCATGGGTGTGAGCCATGGCGAGATCGGCTATATGGGCCTTCGACGCAGGAGCATCGACATGGCAGATCAAGACGATGGTGCGCCCGTCGGGGAAACGCCGATCCAGAAGGCACTGCGCATGAAGAAAGCGGCGCTGGAGGCCAAGGGTACGCCGTCGGGACGGGCGCGGGATGGCGGGCTGCGGGCCGCCGCAGCGCATTCTGCCTCCCGGTCGAAACCGTGGATGAAGAAATAGACTGTCTCACGCCGTAGATGGGGAGATGATTTCAACCTCCCGCCATTGGCTCGCGGCCCTCATGCTGACCCTGACGGGGTGTTCGGCCAAGTCGACCAACCCCGCGCCCCAAGAAGTCGCATCCGATGCGATCGTGCCGGTCATGGCCTATGTCTGTGAAGACGGGCGTGTCGTCCGGGCGCTCTATCCTGACCCTGACAGTGTGCGCCTGACTGTCGACGGCAACACCTACCAATTGAAGTCTGCCGTATCTGGCAGTGGGGCACGCTACACCGGCGACGGCGTCCAGTGGTGGAGCAAGGGCGAAGAGGCGATGCTGGCGCCGTTGCCGGCCAACGAAGAAATCGCGACCCATCCCGGGGTCCACTGTGCAGCGCGGTCGCGGGCGACGGTGTCTCCGCCTGAACCTGGCTCACCTGGCGGGCTGGCGGACGACCCCACGCCCCTGGATGATCGACCAGCCAAGGCCGGTAGCGCACAGGCCGCCGCGACAGTCGTCGAGACTTATTTTGCGCTGATCGAGAGCGGCCGAACCGATGCGGCGGCGAAGCTGCGCGCGGACGGCATGCGGCAGAACCTCGGGTCATACCTGACGCTGGGCGCTCAGATCGGCGCGCCGGGCCGCGTGACGGCGGCGGCGGGATCGCTGTTCGTCGAGGTGCCAGTCTCGGTCTACGGACGCTACGCGTCAGGCGAGGCCTATCTGAAGGGGGGCAAGGTCGTCTTGCGCCGTGCCGCTGAAGGCACGCCAGAACAGCGGCGCTGGCGGATCGCGCAGTTCAAGCTGCAGACTTACTCTGGTGGATAGAACCCGAGCCTTGGTATCCCTCACCGGGCGGAATCCGGCATCTCGGGCCGCTTGGCTTCTGCACTCGGCGGCAACAACGCTCTACCTCAGCCGTAAAGCCCCGCTCAGTCTCAATGACGCTCCCTGGGTTGAAAGTGCTATGAGCAGGCGTGTGCAGGCGGCGATAACTGGTTCGATCAGGCGCGCCATTGACCCTGTCGGCAAGTGATCTTCTGCGTAAGCGAGGTGTCCCATTTCCTCGCGTTGGATGTCCTGTACCACCGCAGCAAGCACTGGGTCGCACCCAAGAAGGAAGGCGATTTGCTCTTCTAGATGCCCGTGGACTGTGCGCTCCACCGCCGCCGTACATGCCATGACGCTCCGATGTCCAAGTAGCGCTGTCAGGCAACCGAGAACCCACCCACCGATGCTCCAGACCGCAAGAGCGCCGCACGGCGTGACGTCGCGCACGCGCATCGATTCCCGGAATGCAGCGCGGTGAGCGCGCTCGTGATCCAGAGTATCCTCAAGCCAGGTTCTGAGGTCAGAACGGCCGGCAGCGATGTGCGCCAATTGAGCGGAGTAAATGGAAATTGCTCCATGCTCACCAGCATGGTTCACGCGCAAGATAAGGCGGATCATCGCTTCGTTCGGGTCGCGCGCTCGGGTCAGAGGGTGCACCCTGTCACCCTAGTGGACTGCCGCAGTTTCGCCATCGGTCGGTTGCGGTCCTTGGCCCCTAATGCTTCACGACCCACTCGCTGATGTAGGCGTGGGTGGCGCGGGCCAGGCTGGGCGGGCCGGAGAAATAGAATTCGCTGCCAAACAGGCCCTTGCGCTCACGCCAGCTGATCTGGCCGGTGTCCTCGGTCTGAAGGACACTCCGCAGCTTGGCGGTCATGCCACTGGGCACGAAGGCAACGTAGGTCGCGTCAGGCATCGGGCATACTCCACTGGACCCCGTTGGCGTCCCCTGAAAGTCACCAAAGACTGAGTCCGTGGCTCGGGCCAAGAGCGGTTAATAAATTGCTTCGGGGCGGGCTGGACAATCCCGGCGCAGCAAGGCGTGGTGGCGAAATCCGGGTTTGGGAGGCGTCCATGCGGTTTCGGTCTTTTGTGGTGGCGGTTGGCTTGTTGGCCGTGCTGGGCGGGCCGGCAGCGGTCGCAGATGACCTGTCACGCTGGAAGGCGACCGTCGATCGGGTGACGATCGTTCGCGACACCTGGGGGATCGCCCATGTCAAGGGCAAGACCGACGCCGACGCGGTGTTCGGCATGGCATTTGCCCAGGCTGAAGATGACTTCAACCGCGTCGAAACCAACTATCTGACGTCACTGGGTCGGACCGCCGAGGCGACCGGCCCCAGCGCCATCTGGCAGGACCTTCGCCAGAAGCTGTTCATCGATCCGGTCGAGCTCAAGGCGCAGTACGCGGCAAGCCCGGCATGGCTCAAGGCGTTGATGAACAGCTGGGCGGATGGGCTGAACTACTATCTGGCGACACACCCGCAAACCAGGCCCAGGGTGATCACGCGGTTCGAGCCCTGGATGGCGTTGAGCTTTTCGGAGGGCAGTATCGGGGGAGACATCGAGTCCATCTCGTTGGCCGGCCTTGAGACCTTCTACGGCGGCGTCAAGAGCGCACGCATCGAGGATCCCTATGCGTTTCGCGAGCCGACCGGCTCCAACGGCATCGCCATTGCGCCGAAGATCACAAAGGACGGCCATGCCCTGTTGTTGATCAACCCCCACACCTCGTTCTTCTTCCGGTCCGAGCTGCAGATGACCAGCGATGAGGGGCTGAACGCCTACGGCGCGGTGACCTGGGGCCAGTTCTTTATCTACCAGGGCTTCAACGCCAAGGCCGGCTGGATGCATACCACCAGCGGCGTCGACGTGATCGACGAGTTTGCCGAGGACGTCACGGCTGCGGCGGACGGCCTGCGGTATCGTTACGGAAGTGAACAGCGCAAGGTGACCGCGAAAACCATTGTCGTGCCTTATCGGGCCGCTGACGGGACCATGGCGAGCCGCAGTTTCACGACCTACCGAACCCATCATGGACCGGTTGTCCGCAAGGAGAGCGAAAAGTGGATCGCGGTCACCCTCATGCACAAGCCCGTCGAGGCTCTGCAGCAATCATTCCTGCGCACCAAGGCGGGCAGCTATGCCGAGTTCATGAAGGTGGCCGAGCTGAAGGCCAACTCTTCCAACAATACCCTGTTCGCAGACGCGGGTGGCGTGACTGCCTATCTGCACCCGCAGTTCATCCCGAAGCGGGACGACCGGTTTGACTACACCCGACCGGTGGACGGATCGGACCCGGCGACCGACTGGAAGGGTCTGCATGAGTTGTCCGATGCGCCGCGTGTGAAGGATCCGAAGGTCGGCTGGGTATTCAACACCAACAATGCGCCGTGGACGGCGGCGGGACCCGACAGTCCGATCAAGGCGACCTTCCCGAAGTACATGGACTCCGCCGGCGAGAACCCGCGTGGCTCGCATGCCGAACGTGTCCTGGCCGGGGCCAGCGGGCTGACGCCGGAAACACTGTTGACCAAGGCCTATGATCCCTAACTGACCGCGTTCGCGCGGCTGATTCCGACGCTGGCGACCGCCTATGACGCCGCGCCCGATCCGAAACTGGCCGAGCAGGTGGCTGCGCTGAAAGCCTGGGACAAGACCTGGTCGGCGACCTCGACGGAGACCTCGCTGGCGGTATTCTGGGGTGAGGCCCTGTGGGCCAAGGCCGCGCCTGCGGCCGAGGCCGCCCGCATGAGCGTCTGGGACTATATGGCGGAGAAGAGTTCCGGGGCTGACAAGCTGGCGGCGCTTTCGGAGGCGTCGGCCAGGCTGATCGCCGACTTCGGAACCTGGGAGACGCCCTGGGGCGAGATAAACCGGTTCCAGCGGCTGAACGGCGACATCGTCCAGGCGTTCCGCGACGACGGCCCCAGCATCGCCGTGCCCTTCGCATCAGCGCAATGGGGCTCACTGGCTTCGTTCGGCGCCAAGCGATATCCGGGGACCAAGCGGTACTACGGCACCAGTGGGAACAGCTTCGTCGCCGCCGTGGAATTCGGGCCCAAGGTCCGGGCCCTGGCCATCACCGCCGGCGGTGCCAGCGGTCATCCCGACAGTCCGCACTTCCTGGACCAGGCCGCGCGATATGCGGCTGGCGACCTGCGCGAGGTCTATTTCTATCCCGAGCACCTGGTGGGCCGCACGGCGCGGACCTATCGGCCGGGCGCTAGCCGTTAGGCGTACGCTTCTTGAAGGGCTTCTTGGGCGGGCCGCCGGGGCCGGGACGGGGGCCGCGGTTTGGACGGTCGCCCTGCGGCGGTCGGCTGCCCTGGGGACGCGGTGCATAGGGCGGGCGCGGGCCTACGGGACGGGGACCGTCATGGCGGGGACCGTCCGGGCGCGGGCCACGATCCGGCCTTGGACCCGCAGCGCGCGGCGGCGCGGCACCGGGAGCGCCCGCCGGATTGATCCGGATGTCGCCGGAGTCGCCGGCGGCCTTGATGGCCTCACGGAAGCGGGGTTCCGCCTCTCGGGTGATCTCGAACTTGGTCTCGTTGTCGAAAATCTTGATCAGGCCGATGTCCTTCTTGGTGACATGGCCAAGGCGGCAGATCAGCGGCACCAGCCACTTGGGGTCGGCGTTCTTGGAGCGTCCCACCGGCAGGCGGAACCAGGTGGAATCGCCGGTCGGCGTGTAGTCGGTGCGCGATCCGTGATCCAGGCGCGGGCCGCGGGGCGGCGCGCCATCCTGACCCCGGTCCGGACGCGGGCCACGGTTGTCACCGCCACCACGATCGTTGCCGCGATCATCAAACATCTCCTCCGGCGCCGGCAGGCGTGAGCGGTGCAGGCGGATCAGCGCGGCGGCGACGGCCTCCGGCGAGCGGTCGGCCAGCAGCTTGGCGGCCAGTTCCAGCTCTTCGGGGGAGGGCGGCTCGTTCAGGAGGGGGTCTTCGAACAGTCGGATCTGGTCTTTGGCGCGGATTTCTTCGGCCAGCGGTGGTCCGGACCATTCCACGTTGAGGTTGGCGACAGAGAACAGACGCTCGGCCGGTCGGCGCTTGGTGTGCGGGACGACCACGACCGAGACACCCTTCTTGCCTGCGCGGCCTGTGCGCCCGCTGCGGTGAAGCAGGCCCGCCGTGTTGGTCGGAAGGTCGGCGTGGATGACAAGACCCAGGTCCGGCAGGTCGAGGCCACGGGCGGCGACGTCGGTGGCGACGCAGGCGCGGGCATGGCCGTCACGAAGCGATTGCAGGGCGTCGGCGCGTTCCTTCTGGGAGAGCTCGCCCGACAGCTGGACGGCGGAGAACCCGCGTTCGCGCAGAGCGCCATAGAGGTGACGCACCCGTTCGCGCGTGGCGCAGAAGATCAGCGCGCCAGGGCTCTCGAAATAACGCAGCAGGTTGACCACCGCGTTCTCGATCTCGTTCGGGGCCACGCGAACGGCGCGGTACTCGATGTCACCGTGGGCTTCGTCGCGCCGGATGGTGTCGATGCGCACCGCGTCGCGCTGGTAGCGCTTGGCCAGCGAGGCGATTTCCTTGGCGATGGTGGCCGAGAACAGGAAAGTGCGGCGATCGGCCGGGGTGGAGTCGAGGATTTCCTCAAGGTCTTCGCGGAAACCCATGTCGAGCATCTCGTCAGCCTCGTCGAGCACGACGACCTTCAGGGAGCCCAGATCGAGGTTGCCGCGCTCGATGTGGTCGCGCAGGCGACCGGGTGTGCCAACCACGATGTGACAGCCGCCGCTGAGGGCGCGTTGTTCCTGGCGCGCATCCATGCCGCCAACGCAGGTGACGACTCGTGCCCCGGCGGCAGCGAACAACCAGGTCAGTTCGCGGCTGACCTGCAAGGCCAGTTCGCGGGTGGGCGCGATGGCCAGCAGCATCGGCGCACCCGCGCGCTCGAACCGCTCGGCCTCGCCCAACAACGGAATGGCGGCGGCCAAGCCAAAAGCGACCGTCTTGCCGGACCCGGTCTGGGCCGAGACGAGCAGATCGGTGTTGGGGGGTGCGGCCAGAACCGCGGCCTGAACCGGGGTCGGTTCCTTATAGCCCTGCGTCTCAAGCGCGCGGGCGAGCGCGGGGTGTGTGGCGGGAAATGGCATAGGCAATGCTCCTGGGCGCAGCGAACAGCGCCTGGTCGCAGGAATCTGTACGTGGGACGAATAGACTACGCTACGGAAATGGCGCGAGTGACGGGACTCGAACCCGCGACCTCCGGCGTGACAGGCCGGCGCTCTAACCAACTGAGCTACACCCGCGCAGGACCTTCCGGTCGAGCGAAGGCGGCTCTGATAGGGGCGGGGTGGAATCGTGTCAATGTTTGTGTGCCGGATGCGGTGAAACGCGACGAAGTGTGACCTTCCGCCGCGCTTCTTTTCGCGCTGCACAAGGTGGGTTTGAAACGCCCGTATGATCGGTCTAGAAGACCCCCGCGACTCCCCCGCCGGAGACTCATGTGAACGATTTTCTGCTCCAGTACCTGCCGATCGTGATCTTCCTGGGGATCGCGGCGGTGTTGGGTATTGTTTTCATTCTCTTCGCCGTGGTGATCGCGCCCAAGGCACCGGATGCGGAGAAGCTGTCGTCCTACGAATGCGGCTTCAACGCCTTCGATGATGCACGGATGAAGTTCGACGTACGATTCTATCTGGTCTCGATCCTGTTCATTATCTTCGACCTGGAAGTGGCCTTCCTGTTCCCCTGGGCGGTGTCGTTGATGAACTTGCCTCAGGAGACCGCGCAGTTCGCGTTCTGGTCGATGATGACCTTCCTGGGCGTGCTGACCGTGGGCTTCATCTACGAGTGGAAAAAGGGAGCCCTGGAATGGGAGTGATCATTCCCCCGGGCGTGAACGCCGTGCCCGCTGGCGCCGCTGGCCGCACGACGGTCGAGGGCTATAACCCCGAACTCCATGATCCGTTTTTTGACGGCGTGTCACAGCGGCTGTCCGACAAGGGGTTTGTGACGGCCAGTCTGGATGACCTGATCACCTGGGCCCGCACCGGCTCGCTGATGTGGATGACCTTTGGTCTGGCCTGCTGCGCGGTCGAGATGATGCAGGCCTCGATGCCGCGCTATGATCTGGAGCGTTATGGGTTCGCGCCGCGCGCCAGTCCGCGCCAGTCCGACGTGATGATCGTGGCGGGCACCCTGGTCAACAAGATGGCCCCGGCGCTGCGCAAGGTCTACGACCAGATGCCCGAGCCGCGCTACGTGATCTCGATGGGGTCCTGCGCCAACGGCGGCGGCTATTACTATTTCAGCTATTCGACGGTTCGTGGCTGCGACCGGATCGTGCCGGTGGATATCTATGTCCCGGGCTGCCCGCCCACCGCCGAGGCGCTGATCTACGGGATCCTGCAGCTGCAGAAAAAGATCCGCCGGACGGGGACCATCGAGCGATGACCCCCTACGTCGACGCATTTTCGGAAATCGAGACAGATGGACTCGCGGACGGCGAGCAACCGTTCTGCGATATGACTTTCGACCTCGTGAACCACATCATCGCCGGACACCGTAGACTGTTCGGCGCCGACGAACGCGCCCTAAGCGGCAATGCCATGGCGTCGACACCACGCGGTGAGATCGGGTTCGCATTTAAAATGGCGCCTGTGCACCTCTGGCGTCAGCAGAGCAACGACGGTTTGGATACGGCCTGGGGCTGCATCACAATCACATCGGTGGGAGAGCCCACTAACCGACTCTTACAGGAGTACCGGGGCTGGTTCGGCGTCGAGGGTGATGGTGAAGCCGTCAACACCCTAATTGCGGCGGCCGTGATTATTGGTGGGTCAGCCGCCACCTTCGAAGCGGAGAAGTTGCATGCCAAACTTTTCTTGCACCACGCCGAAGACGACGCGACGTACGCCGAGGTGTACCTGAACATCGATCTCCCAGCCTCGCGTGTCGAGCTGAAAGAGAAGGACGTCGAATATCGGGCCCAACTCGTGAGCTGGCTCCAAGGTAGTTGCGGACAGCCGGATGTGGAGTGGCTGCAATGACCTGGCCGGTCAAGGACACTGATCTCGCCAAGCTGGGCAAGGCGATCCTCAAGGGCGCCAAGGGCGTCATCACGGGCGCCGACGTGCAGTTCGGCGAGCTGACGCTGACAGGCCCGGCGTCGCGGATCGTCGAGGCCCTGACGATCCTGCGCGACGAGCACGGGTTTCATCAGCTGATCGACCTGTGCGGCGCGGACTATCCCGAGCGGCCCTTAAGGTTCGATGTGGTCTACCACCTGCTGTCCATGACCCATAACCGGCGCGTCCGGATCAAGGTTCAGACCGACGAGGACACGCCCGTGGCTACGGCCACCGGCGTCTACCCCGCCGCCAACTGGTTCGAGCGCGAGGCGTTCGACATGTACGGCATCTTCTTCGACAACCATCCGGATCTGCGCCGGATCCTCACCGACTACGGCTTCCACGGCCATCCGCTGCGGAAGGACTTCCCGATGACCGGCTACGTCGAGGTTCGCTACGATGAAGAGCTGAAGCGGGTGGTCTATGAACCTGTGAAGTCGGTGGAATGGCGCAACTGGGACTTCCTCAGTCCCTGGGAAGGCATCGAGCGCGGCTTTGCTGCCGTTCTGCCTGGCGATGAAAAGGGCAAGTCATGAGCGTGAAGGCGCCCGCACTGCCAGCGGACTATTTCCACGACCCCAAGGTGCCGGAGACCCCGGTCCGCAAGTTCAACATCAACTTCGGCCCGCAGCATCCAGCCGCCCACGGGGTCCTTCGCCTGGTGCTGGAACTGGACGGCGAAGTGGTGGAGCGGGTCGATCCGCACATCGGCTTGCTGCACCGGGGCACCGAGAAGCTGATGGAGGCCCGGCCCTATCAGCAGACGATCCCCTACATGGACCGCCTCGACTATGTGGCGCCCATGAACCAGGAACATGCCTATGTCCTGGCGATCGAAAAGTTGTTGGGCGTTGAGGCCCCGTATCGCGCCCTGCTGATCCGCACGCTTTACGATGAGATCGGTCGCATTCTCAGCCACCTGCTGAATGTCACGACCCAGGCGATGGACGTCGGCGCCCTGACCCCGCCACTGTGGGGCTTCGAAGAGCGCGAAAAGCTGATGATCTTCTACGAGCGCGCGTCGGGCGCTCGCATGCACGCCAACTACTATCGGGTCGGTGGGGTCCGCCAGGATCTGCCGGAGGCTCTGATCCGCGACATCGACGACTGGTGCGACTATTTCCCGCGCATCGTCGACGACCTGGAAGGCCTGATCACCGGCAGTCGCATCTTCAAGCAGCGCAACGTCGATATCGGCGTGGTGACCCGCGACGAGGCCATTGCCCACAGTTTTTCGGGGGTTCTGGTGCGTGGCTCGGGCATCGCCTGGGATCTGCGCCGGGCGCAACCTTACGCCGCCTACAACGACATGGAATTCGACGTGCCGCTGGGCGTGCACGGCGACTGCTATGACCGCTACCTCTGCCGGATGCGCGAGATGCGCGAGTCGGCGAAAATCATGAAGCAATGCTGCGCGCGCCTGCTGAAGACGCCCGGCCCGGTTCTGATCGAGGACAACAAGATCGCCGCGCCGCGCCGGGGCGAGATGAAGCGCTCCATGGAGGCGCTGATCCATCACTTCAAACTGTTCACCGAGGGCTACCGCACCCAGCCGGGCGAGGTCTACGCCTGCGTCGAGGCGCCCAAGGGTGAGTTCGGCGTCTATCTGGTCAGCGACGGCACCAACAAGCCCTACCGCGCCAAGATTCGCGCGCCTGGATATCCGCACCTGCAGGCCATGGACTGGATGAACCGCGGCCACATGCTGGCCGACGTGTCGGCCATCCTGGGCTCCCTCGACATCGTGTTCGGGGAGATTGACCGGTGAGCGCCAACGCAACCCTCAGCCCCGCCGACATCGCCCAGGGCCAGCTCGACGCCTACAATGTCCAGGACCTGGATGCGCACTGCGCGTTCTTTGCCGACGACATCACGGTGGCCGATCTGAACGGTGCGGTGACCATTCAGGGCATCGCGGCCTATCGCGCCAAGTATGTGCAGGTGTTTGCGGATTTCCCGAACAACCGCGCGCGCCTGGTGAACCGGATCTGTGTCGGCAACACCGTGATCGACCATGAGGATGTCAGCCGTGGCCCGGATGGCCCGAGCTTCCAGGTGATCGCCATCTACACCCTCGCCGGCGGCAAGATCGCCCGTGTGGATTTCGTGAAGTGAGGTTCGCGTGAGCGTCCGTCGTCTAGCCGCCGTACAGCCGGCCAGCTTTGCCTTCAAGCCGGCGACGCTGAAGGCCGCAAAAGTGTGGATGGAGAACTTCCCGGCTGGCAAACAGCAATCGGCCGTGGTGCCGACCCTGTGGCTGGTGCAGAAGCAGGAGGGCTGGCTGTCCGAGCCCGCGATCCGCGCCGTCGCCGAACTGCTGGGCATGCCCGTGATCCGGGTGCTGGAGGTGGCGACCTTCTACACCATGTTCATGCTGGAGCCGGTGGGCGAGGTGGCCCTGGTGCAGGTCTGTGGCACGACGCCGTGCCAGACCCGTGGGTCGGAAGATCTGTTGGCCGTCTGCAAGCGCAAGTTCGGCCCGCAGAACCATCGCTCGGCGGACGGCAAGTTTTACTGGCAGGAAGTTGAATGCCTGGGGGCGTGTGCGAACGCGCCGATGGCAGCGATCAACGACCATTACTACGAAGACTTGACGCCGGAGAGTTTCGAAAAGCTGCTGGACGACTTCGCGGCGGGCAAAAAGCCAAAACCGGGCTCGATGATCGGTCGCCAGGGCTCCGCGCCCGAGGGCGGGGCGACAACTCTGACCGACGCCAAGCTGTTCGACGGTTCGCTGGGCAAGAAGATCAAGATCCCGAACCTGCCGACGAAGGTGGGGGCGTGAGGGTGTTGCAAGCGCGCCTTACCTCCCCCGCAAAGCGGCGGGTGGGGGACCGCGCCCCGCAGAGGGCGTGGTGGAGGGGGCAGGCCTCAGGCTCTGTGCTTTCGGCGCTTCGGAAGATTCAGCGGATGGGGCTTGCCCCCTCCACCCCCCGCTCTTCGGCGGGCGGTCCCCCTCCCGCCACTTCGTGGGGGAGGTAGGAGTCGTGTCATTGACCCCGGAACTCGCCGCCCAGAAAAAGCGCCTCACCAAGATGGCGATCATCAATGTGGTCAGCGTGGTGATCGCGCTGGCGGCGATTGTGATTCACTTCATGTATGCGCTCGACTGGGCGCTGTTCGTGTTCGGGGGCGCGCTGCTGGTGGGCTTTGGCACGCAAATCTGGTTCATCGCCGGCTTCCGCCGGAAGGGAGTTTAGGCGTGACGGGCATTCTGGCCGACAAGGACCGGATCTTCCTCAATCTCTATGGCCAGCGTGACTGGGGCCTGGAGGGCGCCAAGGCGCGCGGCGCGTGGAACGGCACGAAGGATATCGTCGCCCAGACCCCGGAATGGATCTGCGACCAGATGAAGGCCTCGGGCCTGCGCGGTCGCGGCGGCGCGGGCTTTGCGACCGGCCTAAAGTGGACCTTCATGCCGAAGGTTCTGAGCGAGCGACCCCACTATCTGCTGGTCAATGCTGACGAGAGCGAGCCGGGGGCCTGCAAGGACCGCGACATCCTGCGCAATGACCCGCACCTGTTGATCGAGGGGTGCGTCATTGCCTGCAAGGCGATGCGGTCGCACCAGGCCTATATCTACATCCGCGGCGAGTATGTGCACGAGCGGGAGCGCCTGACCGCGGCGATCAAGCAGGCCTATGAGGCCAAGCTGATCGGCAAGGGCAGCATCCTGGGCTACGACGTCGATGTCGGCCTGCAGCATGGCGGCGGTGCCTACATCTGCGGCGACGAGACCGCCCTGATGGAGAGCTTCGAAGGCAAGAAGGGTCAGCCGCGCCTGAAGCCCCCGTTCCCGGCGGGTGCCGGCATGTATGGTTGCCCAACCACGGTGAACAATGTCGAAACCATCGCGGTTGTCGGCACGATCCTGCGGCGTGGGGCGGACTGGTTCGCCCAGTTCGGGACGGAGAAATCCACCGGCACCAAGCTGTTCGCGGGGTCCGGCCACCTCAACAAGCCCTGTGTGGTCGAAGACGCGGTCGGCATTTCGGTGAAACAGTTGATCGAGGACCACTTCGGTGGCGTGCGCGGTGGTTGGGGCAACCTGAAGGCCGTGATCCCCGGCGGTATTTCGGTGCGGATGATCCCGGCGGAGGAAGCCGAGGTCGCGCTGATGACCTATGAGGATCTGCAGGCGCGCGGCTCGGGCCTGGGCACCGGCACTATGATCGTGTTCGACAAGGACGCCGATCTGGTGAAGGCGATCGCGCGGGCCAGCTACTTCTACAAACACGAGAGCTGCGGCCAGTGCACGCCGTGCCGCGAAGGCACCGGCTGGATGTGGCGGGTCATGGAGCGGATGGTCACGGGCGAAGCCGAGATGTCCGAGATCGACATGCTGCTGGACGTGGCCAGCCAGGTTGAGGGTCACACGATCTGCGGTCTGGGCGATGCGGCCGCCTGGCCGATCCAGGGCCTGTTCCGTCACTTCCGTCATGAGGTGGAAGACCGCATCACCCAATACCGGGCGCGCAAGGGCAGCTATGCCGGCGCCTCGATCGCGGCGGAGTAAGTCAGATGCCTATCGCCAAGGTCGACGGGGTCGAGGTTGAGTTCGAAGCGGGGATGAATGTCCTGCAAGTGGCTGAACTTGCGGGGAAAGAGATTCCGCGTTTCTGTTACCACGAGCGCCTGAGCATCGCCGGCAACTGCCGGATGTGCCTGGTCGAGGTGAAGCCTGGCCCGCCAAAGCCGCAGGCGTCGTGCGCCCTGCCGGCGGCCGAGGGGCAGGAGATCTTCACCGACAGTCCGATGGTGCGCAAGGCGCGCCACGGCGTGATGGAATTCCTGCTGATCAACCACCCGCTGGATTGCCCGATCTGCGACCAGGGCGGCGAGTGCGACCTGCAGGATCAGGCCATGGGCTATGGCCGCGACGACAGCCGCTATGCCGACAACAAGCGCGCCGTCGAAGAGAAATTCATGGGGCCGTTGATCAAGACGGTCATGACGCGCTGCATCCAATGCACGCGCTGCGTCCGGTTTATCACCGAGGTGGCCGGCGTTCCGGAAATCGGCCTGATAAGTCGTGGCGAAGACGTTGAAATCACGACCTATCTGGACAAGGCCGTGATGTCTGAACTGTCGGCCAACATTATCGATCTTTGCCCAGTGGGCGCGCTAACGTCCAAGCCCTACGCCTTCAATGCCCGGCCCTGGGAGTTGAAGAAGACCGAGAGCGTTGACGTGATGGATGCGCTCGGATCGGCGATCCGGGTCGACGCGCGCGGGTCGGCGGTGCTGCGGGTGCTGCCACGCACCAACGAGGCGATCAACGAAGAGTGGATTTCGGACAAGACCCGCTATGCGGTGGACGGCCTGGCGCGTCAACGGCTGGATCAGCCCTACCTGCGGGTGGGCGGCAAGCTGATGCCCGCGAGCTGGGTCGAGGCGCTGGATGCGGTTGCGGCCAAGGTCAAGGCGACGACCCCCGATCGGATCGGTGTGATTGCGGGGGACCTTCAGGACGCGGAGTCCATGAAGGCCGCCAAGGACCTGTTCGGCGGGCTGGGTGTCACCGGCCTGGATTGCCGTCAGGACGGCATGGTCTTGGGGAACGGTCAGCGGGAGAGCTGGCTGTTGAATTCTTCCATCCAGGGCCTTGAAGACGCAGATGTTATCCTGATCGTCGGCAGCAACCCACGCCTTGAGGCGCCGGTGCTGAACGCCCGCCTGCGCAAGCGCTGGATGGCCGGCGCGTTGCAGATCGGCCTGATTGGCGAGGCCGTTGATCTCACTTATGACTACGAGCATCTGGGCGTTGGTCCGTCGGGGCTGGGCTCCTTGGCCAAGTCCAAAGGCGCGTTCCTTCAGGCGCTGAAGGCGGCGAAGTCGCCTGCCATCATCATCGGCGCCGGCGCTCTGGGCCGGGCCGATAGCGCCGCGGTGCTGCAGGCGGCGGCGACAGTCGCCAAAACCTACGCCATGACCTGGAACGTGCTGCACACGGCGGCGGGCCGGGTCGGCGGACTGGACCTGGGTTTCGTTCCGGGCGAGGGCGGCAAGACCGCCGCGGGGCTGGCTGCCAAGGGCGGCGCCGAGGTGCTGGTCCTGCTGGGCGCGGACGAAATCGATGTCTCGAAGTCCGACGCCTTCGTCGTCTATCTGGGCACCCATGGCGATGCGGGCGCGCATCGCGCCGACGTCATCCTTCCGGGCGCTGCCTACACCGAAAAGAACGGCCTTTACGTCAATACCGAAGGCCGGGTGCAGCTGGGTATGCGCGCGGTATTCCCCAAGGGCGACGCCAAGGAGGACTGGGCGATCCTGCGGGCGCTGTCAGAGCGTATGGGCGCCAAGCTGCCCTACGACACGCTCGATCAACTTCGGGCAAAGCTGTTTGTCGACCATCCGACCTTCGGGCGGATCGACTATGTGCCGGATACGCCGGCGTCCGTGGACCTCGGCGCGCTTGGCGCGAAGGGCGCGCTCTCCGATGCGCCGCTGTCGAGCGGGCTCAAGAGCTTCTACCTGTCGAACCCGATTGCGCGGGCCAGCGTGACCATGGCCGAGTGCGCGGCGCTGGCGGCTGGCACAGCCAAGATGGCGGCGGAGTAGGGGCATGGAGTTCTGGACCACCCCCATTGGCTGGACGATCCTGACCGTCGCGCACATCCTGGCGGTCACGGTCTCGCTTCTGCTCATTGTCGCTTTCATCATCTACGGCGACCGGAAGATCTTCGCCGGCGTCCAGGCGCGAAAGGGTCCGAACGTGGTCGGGCCCTTCGGGCTGCTGCAGTCTTTCGCGGACCTCGGCAAGTTCCTCGTGAAGGAGCTGGTGATCCCGGCAGGCGCGGACAAGGCGGTGTTTCTGCTGGCGCCGCTGATCAGCGTGACCCTGGCCTTTGGCGGCTGGGCCGTAATGCCGATCGCCCCAGGTTGGGGAATCTCTGACATCAACGTCGGCATTCTCTACCTGTTCGCCGTCTCATCCATGGGCGTCTACGGCATCATCATGGGCGGCTGGGCGTCGAACTCCAAGTATCCGTTCCTGGGCTCGCTGCGGTCGGCTGCCCAGATGGTGTCTTATGAGGTCTCCATCGGCTTTGTGATCATCACGGTGATCCTGCTGGCCGGCAGCATGAACCTGAACCAGATCACCGAGGCCCAGGCCGGCGGGTTCTGGAACTGGTACATGTTCGGCGGCGGCCTGGATAATCTGCCGCTGATCCTGATCATGTTCCCGATGGGCGTGATCTTCTTCATTTCAGGCCTTGCCGAGACGAACCGGCCGCCCTTTGACCTCCCCGAGGCGGAGTCGGAGCTGGTCGCGGGTTATGCGGTTGAGTACGGCTCCACGCCCTATCTGCTGTTTTACCTCGCCGAGATGCTGAACATTGTCCTGATGAGCGGGCTGATGGCCGTGCTCTTTCTGGGCGGCTGGCACGCGCCCTGGCCGGCGGACTATCTGACCAGCTGGCCGGCCTGGCTTGTCAGCCTGCACGGCCTGTTCTTCTTCGCGATGAAGACCTTCTTTGTCTTCTTCATGAACGCCATGGTTCGCGCGATCGTGCCGCGCTACCGCTACGATCAGCTGATGCGGTTGGGCTGGAAAGTGTTCCTGCCGACCTCGCTGGTGGCCGTGGGCGTCGTGGCAGGGTGGCAGGTCTATACCGGGTTCGGATCATGACGCGGGCTGCGATCCTGACTGGCGCGATGCTGCTTCTCGTTGCTTGCGCCAGCGGCGTTGGCAACGGCCGCAGCGGTGGCGTGGCGACCTATGATGACCTGAAGGCGGCGCAACAAAAATGCGCCGCTTCCGGCGGCACGATGAAACTCCAGAGGAACGGCGACGCCCACTATCTGGACGATTACGCCTGCGAGAAAAAGTGATGTTGAACCGTGTCGGACAGGCGCTGAAAGGCGCAGCCTTGATGGATTTCGTCGGAGCCTTCGGGCTGGCGATGAAGTACATGGTTCGCCCGAAAAAGACGGTGCAGTACCCACATGAACGCGGGCCCCAGAGCCCGCGCTTCCGGGGTGAACATGCCCTGCGCCGCTATGCCAACGGCGAGGAACGCTGCATCGCCTGCAAGCTGTGCGAGGCGATCTGCCCGGCTCAGGCGATCACTATTGAGGCCGAGCCGCGCGAGGACGGATCGCGACGTACAACTCGCTATGACATCGACATGGTCAAATGCATCTACTGTGGCCTGTGCCAGGAGGCCTGCCCGGTGGACGCCATCGTCGAAGGCCCGAACACCGAGTTCGCGGTCGAGACGCGCGAAGAACTCTATTACGACAAGGCCCGGCTGCTGGACAACGGCGACCGCTGGGAACGTGAAATCGCAAAGAACATGGAACTGGACGCGCCGTATCGCTAAACCGGCGACGCGATTCTACAGCACGGATCCGACGGGCGTGACGGGGACTTTCGTTACGCACTGAACTGAAGACTTCGAGGGGAAAAGAAGCGCCGTATGGCCCTGCAGGCGATCGCATTTTACCTGATGTCAGCCGTCACCCTGGTGGCCGGGTTCTGCGTGGTTTCGGCCCGCAATCCGGTGCACTCGGTGCTGTGGCTAATCCTGGCGTTTTTCTCGGCTGCCGGGCTGTTCGTGCTGTTGGGCGCGGAGTTCCTGGCGATGCTGCTGGTGGTCGTCTACGTCGGCGCTGTCGCGGTACTATTCCTGTTCGTAGTGATGATGCTGGACGTGGACTTCACCGCGTTGCGCCAGGGGTTTGCGCAGTACATGCCCATCGGTCTGTTGATCGCCGCGTTCCTGGCCGCCGAGATGATCCTGGTGGCGACCACCGTCGCGACCAAGGGTGCGGCCAAAGACAATCTGACGCCGATGGCGGCAGGCTCGGGGTCGGAGCTCAGCAACGCCGAGGCGATCGGCCGCGTGCTCTACACCGACTATGTCTACTTCTTCCAGGCGGCGGGACTGGTGCTGCTGGTGGCCATGATCGGGGCCATCGTGCTGACCCTGCGCCACAAGCCTGGCGTCAAGCGCCAGGTCATCATGGATCAGGTGCTGCGGACCCCGAAGACAGGCATGCGCATTGTGAATCCAAAGCCCGGTGAGGGGATCAGCGAATGATGGTCATCGGCCTTGCCCACTATCTGTCGGTGGCCGCGATCCTGTTCACCATCGGGGTGTTCGGGATCTTCGTGAACCGCAAGAACATCATCGTCATCCTGATGTCGGTGGAACTGATGCTGCTGGCGGTGAACATCAACCTGGTGGCGTTCTCAGCCTACCTCGGCAACGTCACGGGGCAGATTTTCGCGATGTTTGTGCTGACGGTCGCGGCGGCCGAGGCGGCGGTAGGCCTGGCCATTCTTGTCACCTTCTTCCGCAATCGGGGCGACATCGCCGTCGATGACGCCTCTGTGATGAAGGGCTGATCTGTTGGATCCCGTAACCCTCGTCACCGTCATCCTGTTCGGCCCACTGATTGGTGCGCTGGTCGCCGGCCTGTTTGGCCGACAGATCGGCGACAAGGCCTCCATGACGGTCACGACCGGCTTCCTGATGCTGTCGGCTGTGCTGTCTTGGGTGGTGTTCAGCCAGTGGACCTGGGGTGGCCTTGAGCCCTTCACCCATGTCTATGCGCCGTTCATCCATGTGGGCGACTTTACGTCCAACTGGGCCTTCCGACTTGATGGCCTGTCGGCGGTGATGCTGGTGGTCGTGACGACGGTGTCGTCGCTGGTTCACCTCTATTCCTGGGGCTACATGGCCGAGGATCCGGCCAAGCCGCGGTTCTTCGCCTATCTGTCGCTGTTCACCTTCGCCATGCTGGCCCTGATCAGCGCGGCCGACTTCATGCAGTTGTTCTTTGGTTGGGAAGGCGTGGGCCTGGCCAGCTACCTGCTGATCGGCTTCTGGCACCACAAGGCCACCGCCAACGCGGCCTCGATCAAGGCCTTTGTGGTCAACCGGGTCGGCGACTTCGGGTTCGCCCTGGGCATCATGACGGTGTTTTGGGCCTTCGGGACTATTGAACTGGCCAAGATCTTCCCGCAGGTGGCCGCCATCGGACCCCACACCTGGGATTTTGCCGGTCATAGCTTCCGGCTGATCGACCTGGCCTGCACGCTGCTGTTCATTGGCGCGATGGGCAAGTCGGCGCAGTTCTTCCTGCACACGTGGCTGCCGGACGCGATGGAAGGCCCGACTCCCGTGAGCGCGCTCATCCACGCGGCCACGATGGTCGCGGCCGGTGTGTACCTCGTCGGCCGGTGCTTCCCACTGTTCGCGCCCGAAGTTCTGCTCGCCATCGCGTACATTGG
>JANNFM010000139.1:0-3581 GCA_031379795.1 Alphaproteobacteria bacterium | reverse complement strand
GTGCGTGTTCCCGGTGCTGGCGATGAAGGCCGCGTCACTGGCCGGGCATGGCGAGGATGCCGCCGAAGCCCGCCGTCAGGGTCTGGCGTTCGGTGTGGGTGTGATTGTTACCTTTCTGGCCCTGGCGGGTCTGCTGATCGCGCTGCGGTCAGCGGGCGCTGCCGTCGGGTGGGGGTTCCAGCTTCAGGATCCGCCGGTGGTTGCCGCGCTGGCGCTGCTGATGCTTGCGGTCGGCCTGAACCTCTCCGGGGTCTTCGAGGTCGGCGCCTCGCTGCAGGGGGTCGGCTCCGGGCTGGCGTCGAGAGGCGGTCTGGCAGGCTCGTTCTTCACCGGCGTTCTGGCCGTGGTCGTGGCCGCGCCCTGTACCGCGCCCTTCATGGGCCCCGCGCTGGGCTGGGCCCTGACCCAGCCGCCGGTGGCGTCGCTGCTGGTGTTCCTGGGGCTTGGCGTTGGCTTCGCCCTGCCGTTTGTGGCCGTGGCGTTCGTCCCCGGCCTGCTGTCGCGCCTGCCACGTCCCGGCCCCTGGATGGATGTGTTCCGCAAGGCGCTGGCCTTCCCGATGTACGGAACCGTCGCCTGGCTGGTCTGGGTATTGACGGTTCAGGTGGGACCGGACGCCGTGCCGCGTATTCTGGCGGCGGCGATCCTTCTGGCCTTCGGAGCCTGGATCTTTGGGCTGGCCCAGCATCGAACCGCCCAGGGACGTCCGGCGGCGGCGCTGACCACCATTGCGGCAGGCCTGGCTGTTGCGGCCCTGGCCGGGGGCGCGTTCTGGCCGGCCTATACCCTGGCGGGCGACGCCGCGGCCGGGGTCGAGACCGCCAAGCTGGACTATGAGACCTATAGCCCTGGCAGACTGGCCGCGCTGCAGGCCGAAGGGCGACCGGTGCTGGTGAACTATACCGCCGCCTGGTGTGTCAGTTGTCAGGTGAACGACCGCGTGGCGCTGTCGACCAAGGCCGTGTCCGAGGCGCTGGCCCGCAACAACGCGGTCTATCTCAAAGCCGACTGGACCAAGCGCGACCCGCAGATCGCCGCCGAACTGGCCAGCTTCGGCCGCGCCGGCGTGCCGCTCTATCTGGTGTACAGCGCCAGGGGCGGGCCGCCCGACATCCTGCCGGCGATCCTGACGCCGGGACTGGTGGCCAAGGCGCTGGACGCAGCCAAATAGTGCTGACTATCGCAGCCTGAGCGCCATGACCGTCAGGTCGTCGCTGGGCTCGCCGCCAGCCTCAAAGGCGCGGACCTGGGCGACGATGGCGTCCAGCATTCCGGAGAGCGTGGGCGCCTGCGAGCCACCCGAGATTGCGGCCAGCGCCTGATCGCGGCTGAACAGCGACCCGTCGGGCGACTGGGCTTCAGTCAGGCCATCCGTAAAGGCCACCAGAATTTCGCCCGGCGCCAGGTGGTGGGTTTCCACCGCATAGGGGAAGTCATCCACCACGCAGAGCGGCGGCCCGCCGCGCAGCCGGATCTCGCGAACCTCACCGGACGGACTGGCGACCAACGGGTTCTCGTGACCGGCGCTGCACAGATCAAGCCGCCCATCCAGGTGCAGCACGCCAACCAGCAACGACACCGCCATGGCCTGGCCATTGTCACGCGACAGCTCGGCATTGATCCCGGCCACTGCGGTCTCCAAGGTGGTCTGCGGGCGCACCAGCAGGCTGCGCGACAGGGCCTTGGCCAGTGCCATGAACAACGACGCCGGCACGCCCTTGCCCGTGACGTCGCCCACCAGAAAACACAGCCGCCCGTCGTCAAACGCGAAGGCGTCATAGAGATCGCCGCCGACGCTGCGGGCAGGCTCCAGCACCGCATCCAGCTCGACGGCGGTCGACACCCGCGCCAGTTCGGCCCGGGGCACCAGCATGCCGGCCTGGATGTCGGCCGCGACTGCCAGTTCAGTTGAGATTTTGGCCGCGATCACCCGTTCGTCTGCCAGCGCGGTGCGCAGTCGCGACTGAACCCGGCGGCCTTCCACGAACAACAGCACCACCATCACCGCGGAGGTCGCGGCGCCTGGGGCCAGCATGGGCAAGGGGTCGATCAACAGGTTATTCTGAAAGGCAACCCAGCTGCCGACGAACGCGACTGCGGTTTCCACCAGGGCGCCGCCGATCACCAACACCATCGGTGCCCGCGGCACGCCGAACCAGGCCAGCAGAACCAGCCCCAGACCGACACCCCAGGACAGCACGGGGCCCCACGGCGGTGCTTGCAACGCCGCACCGCGCAGGATCGCGTCCACCGCCTGGGCCTGGATGAAGACGCCATAGGTCTCGGTATCGCGCGGCGTGGTCACCACGTCGGAGGTCCCTGCCGCCGTCAGCCCGACCAGCACGATGCTGTCCTTGAATAGGTTGGGGTCGCCGCCCTGTCGCAGGAGGTCGACGGCGGAATGGGTGCGATAGGGCACCCGATCACGCTGGGATACGGTTCGCGCGTTCGGCGAGGTGTCGGGAGGTGTCACTGCAAGGCGTGGCTCGACCCGACCACCTGCATCCACCGGCACGCGATGCGCTCCGATCCGCAACGCGCGCAGGCCAGCCTTGTCCCCTTCCAGTGTGATCGTGGTGGCGCCCTCGGCGACGCGGACCAGATCCAGGGCAAGACTGGGCGACAGCACGCCTTGAGGCCGACCCAGCAACGGCACGCGACGGATGACCCCATCAGCGTCCGGCGGCCCATTGGCCAACCCATGGCCGAGCGCCGCACCGTCGAGGATGTCCAGATTGCTGACGATACCGGCGTAGCTCGGGATCGCAGCGGGGGCAGGTCCCTCAAACTTGACCTCGGGCGGCAGCACCACACTGGCTGTCCTGGCGACATCGGCAGGGTTGCTGTCAAAGGATTCAGCGTCGACGCCCGCCCTCGCCAGAACGACGGGCGACCTGCCGATCACCCGCGCGAACACCGCATCCATCGAGGGCAATCCGGAGATCTCCAGGGCGGCCGCGGCGGAGAGCTCGGGGTAGAGCCGGGCGAAGTCATCCGGCGTCTGGCGATCCGCCTCGGCGAACAGGAAATCGTAGCCGATGGCCGTCGCGCCACGCGCGCCGATCTGCTCTGTCAATCGAGCCATAGTGTAACGCGACCACGGCCACCCCCCGACAGCGGCCAGGCTGGCGGCATCCACGGCCACGATCTGGATTTTCGGGCTCGAGTTCGGGGCCGGGGAGAATCTATGGAAGGCGTCGAACAGAGGTTGACGCAGCGCGCCGCCAGCGGCCATCAGGGCCAACGCCGTCAAAAACGCTGCGACAAGCCCCAACGCGCGGACACGCAATCGCGCGCCGCGATCCAGGTCGGCTAGGGGATCAGACGCTGACCGCAAGTCCGTCATAGGCGCAGATGACTTCCAACGGCGACCGGTCGGCCCGGACCAGCTCTTCATAGCGGATCGTTTCGTTATGCATGCGCTGGATATCGGCGTCCGAGTAGGTCGGCTCGTGGTGGAACAACGCCAGGCGTTTGGCGCGGGCCGCATGGCAGAGGTCCACCGCCACAATATTCGACGAATGCCCCCAGTCCTGCTTCAGGCTGACCGTATCCCCCAGGGAATACATGGTGTCGCAGAT
>JANNFM010000126.1:0-4026 GCA_031379795.1 Alphaproteobacteria bacterium | reverse complement strand
GTTCTTTTCTGGCGTTGGCTTACTTTCTCTTGTTCCGGCCACCGGCTTTCTCCTTCCGTTTCAATTTCTCGACAATAGTGTCCAATGCGTCGAAGCGTGCCTCCCAGAGTTGGCGGTGTCTCTCGATCCAAGCCGTCTCTTCCTGCAGAGCGCGTAAACCGAGCTTGCAAGTCCGCACGCGCCCAACCTTCTCTGTGGTGACGAGGCCCGCTTCCTCCAAGACGCCGACGTGCTTCTTCATGCCCGTAAGGGTCATGTGAAACGTGTCGGCAAGGTGGGTGATGGACGTCTCGGCGTTTGCAAGCCGCTCCAACACACCGCGTCGGGTGGCATCCGAGAGCGCGGCGAACGACGTATCGAGATGGGTGTTTGTATATTGAACCATAAGGTTCAGTAATTGTCCGGAACATCGGCGGATGCAAACGATTTCTCTCAACGTCCGCAGCGGAATTACGGCGACACCAACGCCAACGCCCGCAGTGCGTCCACAGGTGGCCTTCGATCAGGCACATCAGTGAGGCGGGGTCTCGTCAGGCGTTCCCCGGGACAGGCCCACCGACCCTGAATTACCGCCGTACCGGATACTTCGGCGTGGACTTGCTGGTGGGGGACGAAACCTCGGCCACTGAAGCCTTGGTGTGGAGGGGGGAGGCGGGTGCGGGGCACCCGCGGGCCTCGCCCAGTCCCTTGAGATAGGCACGTCGAACAGACCCGGCCAATATGGCCGATTGGACCAGCTTGTCGTGGCTGGCCGCGCCGGAGATGCGCCGCACAACGCCCCGAAACGGGATAGCACCCCCGGCCAGGTCGCCGGCCACGCTGAGCGCGGTCTGCTTGCCGCGATCCATCAGATCCTCGTCCGGCGAGGGCAGTTGGTCCAGATCAGAGCCCAGCGCGGCGTCGAGGGGGCGGACCAGGTTTGCCAGCGCCGGGCATTTCCAGTTGCGGGGCGGCCGCGCATAGGGATCCTCCTGGGCCGCCAGTAAGACGTCGGGGATATCGACCTTCATGACATTCAGGTCCCGCAGGGGCGTGGTCGCCGCGCCCTGGACGCTGCCCTGTTTCACCTGGTCGGAGGTCTTGACCTGGTCCCTGGGGTCCGGCGGGACAGGTTTTTGGCTGTTGCTGCGTGTCTGGGCAGCCGCCGATGACACGACGCCGACAACCGCGAGCGAGAGTAAAATCAGACGGACGGAGGCGTTCATGAGCTCACCAGATCCCGACAATGCGTCCGACAGTGTACGCTCTCACGAAAGACGCTTCCACTTTTGCCCGACGACGACTAGGTTCCGCGCCGCTCCGTCCGGTGTCTGACAAGGGACCATGCGTTGCGGGCCGGTAGCTCAGTGGTAGAGCATTCGACTTTTAATCGAATGGTCGTGAGTTCGAACCTCACCCGGCCTACCAATCTTTTCGCGGCCACCGGGTCGCCCAAATGAAACGGGGCCGGTGCGGTCGCCCGCCCGGCCCCGTCATCAGTGCTCGTGCTGCCGCTACTTGGTCGCTGGCGCGTCGGTCTTGCCGAGGTAGGCCTCAAGGGCCTTGCGCGCCACGGTCTTGCAGCCGCTGGTTTCGGCGACCCGAACGATATCATCCAGTGTAATCAGGCTCTCCAGCGCAGGGCAAATGCCGCCGCGACGGGCTCCAAAGGTGCGGCCCTCGGGGGGCGGCTGCACCAGGGCGCGGAGCGTTTCAAAGCGCGCGGCGTCGGCTGAGGCCAATCTCGCGCCGGGTACAGCGACGCCGCCTGCAGCGCCGCGTAGCGTGGTAACTTCGCCGGACGCCCGCATCAGGGTCAGGCTCTGGCCGGCGCCGAGCGCCACGCGCGCGCCAGCGTCATAGGCCTGGCCCCGCTTGATGCTCGCGTCGGTTGAACTCACCACAATGTAGTCGCTGGCAATCGCGGCCCCGCCGAACGCAACGGAAAGCGCGACACCGATTAAAAGCTTACGCATCATTATATTCCCCGTGCATCTGAGTGTCTGAAACCTGAGACTATAGCATGACTACCACATGGTAGCCGTGAACGGTACCTGAACAAGTCAACCGCCACTGTCAAATACGCCGAACACCGTTTCACAGACGCACGACACCGAACTTGGCCAGCCAGGCGATACCCCGTTCAATGAACGGGCGGCGCTCTGCCGAGACCTCTGCAAGCAGAGCGTTCACGGATTTCGATCCCGCTGCCAATCGCTCCACCAGAGCCTCGATCTCAACATTTGTCGGCAGCCGCGCTGCCGCTTTGTAGACGCCCGGTCGTGCTATGAGAGTTGCAATCTCGCCCTCCGCGAACGGGCGATCCAGCGCGACCATAGAGCCGCCCGTGATGGTAGCGCTTGGGTAAGACGCGAACATCCGGAACGGATCCAGACGATAGGGGTTTTCGAGCGGCTTTTGTGGCGGAGCGGCGAGCCGCCGACGTTCAAGTTCCGTCCAAAGCGCTTGATATTGGGGAATAATGACCTGCCAGTCAAAAACCTGGCGGGCCCGCACCTGGCCTGCCGCCCCCATGCGATGCCGCAGGTCAGCGTTGGCGAACAAGTCCGTCAAGGCCTCGGCCGCCGCGCCGATATCGACGGCCGTCAGGAGCGCTGCCGAGCCGGCATAGGCCTCATAGTTCATCAGCCGCTGGGCATAGGCATAAGCAAGGTCGGATCCCAGGCCAGGGCGAGGCGTCAGGGTGCGAATGCGAAACCCGTCGACCCCGTGACGCACGGTATCTCGATAGCCATCCCAATCGCTGACCACACAGGGAAGACCGGCGGCCATAGCCTCCAGCGGCGTCAAACCAAACGTTTCCTGGACATTGTCCGAGAGCGACAGGAAAACGTCGGCGGCCGAGACGATTTCGTCGCGGGCGGCCGCGGAGGTGTCGTCCATGACGCAGATCTGCACGTCAGGGCAGAAGGCTGCAGCGGCCTCCAGAAAGGCGATCTCGTCCTCTTGCTTTCGCGCGCCGCCGAACAGGACCCAGTAGACCCGCTTGCCCAGCCGTCGGCTAGCTTCCTGCAGGGCGATACCCATTGGCCCCGGATGCATCTTTGTCGCGAGGCTGAACCGACCCAGATGCAGGGCCACCGGGGCGTCCTGTGGAATGTCGAGCCTTTCCCGCCACAGCTCCCGCGCCGCTAGGTCTTGATTGAAATCCGCCGCGTGGACGCCGAGGGGTATGGTGACGAGTTGGGCCGGCGCGATGCGGGTGGCCCCGAAACGCTCCTGCAGATACTCGGCAACAGCTTCCAGCAGGACTTCGACCGCTTTTCGACCGGGCTCCGAGGTGCAGACCAGAGCATCCCAGGGCTCGATTGGCGCCGACAGCAGCGCACCAATCTCGTCCATAATGTAGGTCTCGGCGATGGTGTGGGTCACGCCGGTGAGAGAATAGGCCGTTCCCCCATAAGCCCGGCGGGCCCAGGCCTCCTGGCGCAACTCCGGAGTCGGAATGTAGAGCGCGCCGGCCTCTGTCAGCCGTGACCGGTCCGCCCGACCCAGCCATTGGACCGGCCGAGTTGGGGGACCAAGGCGGTCAAGCAGAGCGTCGAGCTCCACCTGGTTCTGGTTGTGCAGGTTCCAGAGATGGAACGTGTCGACGTCGGCATGGTTCAGAAAGCCACGCAGGAAGCCTTCGCCAGCGGAATTGCGCCCCATCGGCCTTGGAATTGAGGCATCATAAGGCTCGGTATTGAACTGGATCGCGGCGTTGGCCATGGGCATCCGGACAGGGTGTCGCGGGCGTCTCTTGTCTAGCGATCCGCCGGTCGCGCCGAGGCGTTGGGCAGTGGCCCGGATGCATCGCCCACGATCGTGAAGGGCGCCCAGAAATAGGGATGGCCGAACTGTTCGCTGCCCTGCAACGCCCGCTGCGCATAGAGCATGGCCTCGCCTTTGCTGGGAGATGGCGCCGAGAACATGCCAGTCATCAGGCGGACGGTCGCGGCAGAGTCCACGGACCAATGCGAGACGATCAGTGAGCGACCGCCTGCATAGATCACCGCGCGGGTAAGACCACCAAGAGCCTCGCCG
>JANNFM010000094.1:0-17520 GCA_031379795.1 Alphaproteobacteria bacterium | reverse complement strand
ACTTGCGTATCGCAACCCATCACGCCGATAGTGCCCCCGGGTGGTTTCGGTCCAGGCCATGTGTCCTCCATTGAGCTTCGCAACCCAACGGAATCACAACCAATTGAAATCACCCACCTTCTTTTTCAGTCAGCCTCTCAGCCCTTTCAATCGCGGTCAACCACGCGAGCAGCATAGGCAAGAGCCGCATCGCTCTGTCGGAGAATGCATCGCGCATCTCCTGCCGAATCTTGGCCTGGCATAGTGACGACGGAGGTACGTCGCCAAAGGGCTCGAACGGCTCATGGTCAAGGTTGAGTGGACCGTAGCCCAGAAGGTGGCCGAATCCTTTGGCCGCGCTCTCCACGATCTGCCGGTGTAAGCGGCTGACGAAGTAATCACGATCCCGCGAGGCTGATCGCGTCACGGTGTCCACATAAACCGGGCGCCCTGACGACAGCACGGGCACCATGCGCTCAATTGTGCGACGCCAGCTTACTTGCCCACCGCCGCTGACGTCCTCGCGTTCACGAAGGCGGCGGTAGATGCCGGCGCTGAGATAGTCTCGAATGAGCCAGTCCGCGAGGGCGAGCGCGTTCAGTTCTGTATGGCTTGCAGTCGGATCCAGGAAAGGCGCCTCGTCCCGGTGTTGCGGCTGCCACCGGGCATAGCGCCGCAACGCGCGGATGACCTGTCGCATGGTAGATGCGACATTGCTGGACGCCGCCGGGAAAATCTTCGGCAATATCTGGAAGCTGCGCTCGCCGACGACGACGACACCGACGAAGCGCACCCGTAACGCGCCATCCTTGTCGGGAGCAAGCACGCCGTTCTGGATCAGCGTGTTTCTCATTTCGAGTTCGGGAAACAGTGTTGCGACCCGAGCGGACGACAACACTTCCTCCTCATTGAGAAGTTCAGCTTGCTTGGCTGGTCGCACCGAAGTCTATCCCCTCGGCAAAAATAGGATCGCCCTTCTCATAGGCCTCTGCGAGCGCCCCATAGCTAAGTGACTTCCCCCGAAACAGGGTTTCGGGGTTGTGGCGCACCACGTCATCACGAAGGTATAGGAGCAACTTGTTTTTGAACGCCTTTTCGTTCTCCAACTCCTCCTGGCGCATGAAGAATGGGCCGAGGAGCCGGTCTTCTGGCACCTCTCGATTGCGAAGGTGGTCGTTAATGGCGGTCCGAAAGGTATTCCACGGCACACTTCCCCCAAGAAATTTGAGGTGGATCATCCACCCGGCCGTCACGGCTTCGGACTCGTTCAGGGACACATATTCGAAGGTCCAGCGCCGCTTGAACGCAGCGTCCAGGGGCAGGACACCCTGATCGGCGCTATTCATTGTGGCCCAAAGATAGAGGTTCGCAGGGAGCCGGACGGATGCGGGTAAACCGTGCGAGCGCAAATAGTCTTGTGCTTCGGTCGGCATTGTCACCGAGAAGTTGCCGACGCCCTGGCTATCGCGGTCGAGAAGCTGAAACACCTCGCCGAACACGGCCGGCGCATTGGCCCGGTTCAGTTCCTCGATGACCAGGACGAACCTGTGCTCTGGATTTTTCAGTGCGCGGACGAATAGGCGGAGAAAGGGGCCGGGAACGAAAGCGTAGTCAATTAGAGGCTCATGCTTTCCCGCATCTGTTACCTTGTCAGCAGCAAGAAGCGCGCCGGCAGCCTCGCGATAAATCGGCACCGGGCGGTAGGCTCCGACAAGCTGGCCATAGGTATAATCCGGGTGGAACGTGACCCGCTCATATAACGTCTCATCGCCAAAATAGGCGCTTACCTCGCTGTCGAGCCGATGGCTTTTGCCTGTACCGGGAGCTCCATAGAGGATGCGGTTGCGAGGTAGATCGGCGGGGACCGCATTAAGGGGCAAATTCACCTTGTCGACCGGCCCGCCTGCCGCGTCGCCCGCAACCCCATCCGGCTCGCCGTCGAGCGACGCCTTGATCAGGTTTTGGTCCACCACGACCCTGTCATGCAGGTTGCGCATGTTCTCGACATAATAGGCGAGAAGGTCGGGTTGGAAGCAACAAACCAGCCGGTTCTTGCCATCGATAGATTGGCCAAGTCCGCTCCGCATAGCATCAGCCAGCGCCGGAACCCGGACGTAGCAACTGCTTGGCTGGGAATGATTGCGATAGGCTGCGGCATCCCACGCGGAAATGACGGTTTTGCCTTCGTGGGTGTACATGCCCAACAATAAGCATCGCTCCGATCCGTCATTGTTCAGTTTGAACTCGAGTTCGTGTTCTGCATATTCTCGGCTGAGCTGAATTCTTTTTTCCTCAACATTTCTACTGGCATAGGCGAGGTTGGGGAAAATAAATACATTCAGTTTATACGAACGATCGCCCCGCGAGACCTGCAAAACCGTCCGCTTTTTGGACTCATCGGACGAAAGGCCGTCAACCTTCCACCCCCGTCCGGTAAATCCGTCACGGAGTATTGTCTCGCGTTCCAGCATCGTAGGGTGGGAGGGATCATAGCCGTCGACCATGCGCCCATCGGCGGTGGCCTGTTTACTGATCTTCGCCATGGCTACAGGTGCTCAATCAGGTGGCGGACCATCGCCTCGCCCAGCAGGCAGGGGACTGCGTTGCCGATTTGTCTTTGAATAGAACGACGCTTGCCGACGAACTTGTAATCCTTCGGAAACGTCTGAATGCCGGCAATTTCGGGAACACGAAGCCTCCGGCTGGTCCAATGGAATGGGCCGACCCAGGGCCCGGGCTGGGCAGCAATGGTGATGGACGGTTCGTCTGGGTGAAGCTTGTGGAGGAAGTTCCAGAACCGGCCACCAGCACGGAATGTGCGGCCATCATATCCCTTCAGGTGCGCCAGTGCGATATAGTTCCGGCCTGGTGGGACGCTGGCGAGTTCGTGAGCATACGTTCCGTGAACGGTGATCTCGCTCGGCTCGAAGTACTTTTCCGAGTCATAGCCCTTCATGAATTTGCCAACGCCCTCGTAGGGCTTCAGGCCGTCGATGTCGGGCGTGGCAGAGTGGGTCGGACTCGGTAGCGGAGGGGCGACCCGGCCACGTTTGCGTACGCCAAAAATAAACACACGCTTTCGCTTTTGTGGAACACCGTAGTCGGCGGAGTTAGCTTTGTGGAGCGTACAGCGATACCCCAGAGCATCCGCCACTTTCAGAAAGTCTTCAACGACATGCTTGTTTGTCGGGTGCAGGAGGCTCTCAACATTTTCAAACAGGAAGCCCGTAGGTTTTGCCTCGTCAACAGCACGCAAAAACTCGGAAAGCATGTTTCGAGGATCATGCTCAATCAGTCGATTTTCGTTCTTGACCCAATAGCCATTCTTGGAAAATGGCTGGCAGGGGGGGCCGCCGATAATGATTTTGGGTCCGCGGCTACTTTGGTGTTCACGAAAATCGACCGTGGCGATGTCGGCATGATCTATCCGCAAATCGGGAAAGTTCGCGCGCAAAGTTGAGACAGAATCGCTGTCCATCTCAACGCAGCGAATGATACGGGCCCCTGCTTGCTTCGCTCCGACGTCAAGCCCACCGGCACCCGAAAACAGTGCAATACAATCAACCACCTAGAACAAATCCTCTTGCGCGTAGCATGATGCCATTGGTTCCCTTGGGCGCAAGACCGCCAATCACTATACAAGAAGTCCGCTGTGTGAAAGGCCGGGCATAGAGCAGGCAGCAAAGCCTGCGCGATAGCGGCTTCGCAGGCGGGCGCTGGAAGCTTGGTTTCGCAGTGCGTCCGGCACAGCGGGGGCAATGCAGCGACACCCTTGTTCGACGGAACCTCGGCCACCGCGTCGCCGACCTGCAGAATCGTGGCCTGGGCGACAGCGTGGGCCGGTCTCTACTTTGTCAGACACATCCAGCGGGTCCGGTGGAAATTCGGCGGGTTTGCTGCCCAGCCGGTGACGCGTTTGCTGACCAGGTTGCGGTTCACGATGTGGAATAGCGGCGCGATGGCTTCTTCGTCCAGCATCAGCTGTTCCGCCCTGGCAAGGATAGTCGCTCGGGCCTGGAGGTCGGCCTCCTGGTCGGCCTGGGCCAGCAGAGCGTCATAGGCGGGGTTCTTGTAGTCAGCATAGTTCTGCCCGCCGGTGTCCGACTTCAGCAGGCCCAGGAAGGTGACGGGATCATTGAAGTCGCCGTACCAGCTCATGGTTCCGACCTCGAAAGCGCGATTGCGGTAGGCGTCGAAGGCCACGGCGCTCTCGTTCTGGCGCAGCTTCACCTCGACCCCGATGTCGCGCCAGTCGGCCTGGATGGCCTCCATCAGCAGCAGGGTATCGGTGTTGTTGGGGCTGAGGATGGTGATCTGCAGCGGCCGTGCAGCCGAATAGCCGGCCTGGGCCAACAGGGCGCGCGCCTCGACCTGACGGGCACCAAAGGGCTTGTCGGCCCAGCGCAGGCGGGGCCCCTTGACGTAGTTGGAGGTGATCGGGGGCACAAAGGCGTAAGCGGGCTGTTGGCCGGCGCGCAGCAGTTTGGCGGTGATGAAGTCCCGGTCGATGGCTTCCGACAGCGCGCGACGAACGCGCACATCCTTGAACGCGGCAACGTCGCGGGTGTTGAAGGACAGATAGCCCGTGGCAATGGAGACATCGACGCGGGGGACGCCAGGCAGGGTGTCTTTCAGGCGCTGGTAGCGATTGGACTGAAAGCGGCTGTTGAGGTCCAGCTCACCACGGGCGACGCGGCGCTCGGCGCTGACGACATCGGGGGTGGGGTAATAGTTGATCCGGTCCAGGCAGACGTTTTTGGCATCCCAGAACCGGGGGTTCTTTTCGACCGTGATCTTGTCGCCCAGCCTCCAGGCGGTCAGTTTGAAAGGGCCGTTGGACACGTAATTTCCGGGCTGGACCCAGGCGTCGCCGAGTTTTTCGACCACATGTTTCGGAGCCGGGAAGAAGCTCTGGTGCTTGGTCAGCTCCGGCAGGTAGGGCGCGGGATGGGCCAGGGTGATCTCGACGGTCATCGGATCGACAGCCCGGACGCCGATGGACGTCAGGGGGGCCTTGCCCTCGTTCGCCGCCTGGCCGCCTTTGATGACGTAGAGCAGATAGGCGTAGATCGAGGCGGTCTTTGGATCCAGCGTCCGGCGGATGCCGAAGACGAAGTCATCGGCGGTCACCGGCACGCCGTCGGACCAGTTCGACGGCCGTAAATGGAAAGTCCAGACCAGGCCGTCCGCGCTGGTTTCCCAGTGGGTGGCGGCCCCCGGGATCGGCGTTGCGTCCGGGGCCTCGGTGGTCAGGCCCATGATCAGGTCGCCGATGATCGAGAACTCGTCGACCAGATTGGCCTTTTGCGGATCGAGGGTCTGGGGTTCGCCGTTGTTGCCGAACTCAAGACAGACCTTGCCCGCAGGACAGGCGGGTCGCTGAGGCGCGCCCTGACAGGCGGCGAGAGCCAGGGCCGTGGCGAGGGCGACGAAGGGTGTTCTGGGCAAGACGGAATCCGGCGGTGCAATCAGGCGCGCGGCTTGCGCTTCAGGGCCACATAGAGCGCGCCTTCGCCGCCGTGTCGACGATGGGCTTCGGAAATCCCCGCGACAATGTGGGACAGGTGCGGTGCCCCCAGCCATTCCGGTGTCTTGCGGCGCAGCACGCCGTCGCCCTGGACACCCTTGCCGGTGATCACGAGGATGGCACGGTAGCCTTGCGTCCAGGCCCCCTTGAGGAAGCCTTCGAGGGTGGCGCGCGCCCGTTCCTGGGTCAGACCGTGGAGGTCGATCCGGCCGCCGATTTCTTCGCGCTCGCGAGCGATCCGGTGGCGTCGGTTAGGCTCGATGCCGTCGACAGAAGCACGAAGCGTTCGGGTCTGGCTTTTCGGGCGGGGAGGCTCAATTCTCGCCGCAGCGTCCAGGGTCTGGGCACGCGCTGGCTTTGGTGTGTTGCGCGCTGTCAGGGGGTGCACCGTGGCGGCCACCATGGACCAGATCTGGCGCTCCTCCGGCTTCAGCGGGCGTTTCATCGTGGCGCCAGCCTGTAGAGCCGCAAGGTGTGGCGCACGCGACCGGCTTCAGCGCCGGCCTGGGGTCCCTCGCCCAGGTAGAGATCGGCCCGCACCTCGCCCTTGATGGCCCCGCCGGTGTCCAGCGCGGTCACCAGCCGTCGATAGGTCGGAAATGCGCCGACCAGCAACGGCGCCTCGCCGTCGATCCACAACAGCTCGCCCATAGTGTGGAACGCGGGATCGACCGCGACCGCGCGACCGGCAGGCAGCGGTACATTGGCCGCGCCGACCGGGGGTTTGCCATCGTCCGGTGCCAGGCTGAAGAACGTGTAGCGCGGATTCAGGCGCATGATCCCGTCGGCCTCAGCCCCCCGATGGGCGGCCAGCCAGTTTCGGATCGCGTCGCCGGAGGTATTGTCGCGGGCCAACAACCCTCGATCCCGCATCGGGTTGGCGATGCCAGCGAAAGGTCGGCCATTGTGCGCCGCATAGAGCGCCTTTGTCCGGCGACCGTCCTCGAAGACCAACACACCAGAGCCCTGAACCTGCAGGAAGAACAGTTCCTCCGGCCGCATCCAGGCCAGGGGTTGTTGGGCGGACCGGGCCTCGATTGCCGCCCGATCCGGATAGGGCTCGGCGGTCCCGTCTGGCAGCACCCGTAGTACGATGCCGCCGTCAGCCACCTTCAGGTCGTCCGGTTTGGCGCGGACAGGGGCGCTGAAATCACCATCCGGGCGGCGACGGGCCGGATAGACCGGGGCAAAATAGGCGGTCAGCACACCCTCGCCCGCGTAGCGCTCTGCGACAAAGACCCGTTCCAGAAACGTGCGGGCATTTCCCTGCAGAACATCACGGGCACCTCTGCACGCCTCTACCGTGCTGGTATCGCGGGTGGATCCGCAGGTTTGCCGGAACGCCCTCAGCGCCGCCTCATGATCCTCCGCCGCCCAGCCAGGGAGATCGGCCACCGCGAGTCGCTGTGGAGGCTCCGGTCGTGGACCATGTGTCGCCGCAGGCGGTCTCGTCGACCCAGGGAGTTCGACCGGTGGCGGCCCGTCGCGCGCCGTGGCGCACGCCGTCAGGATCAGCGCGCAGGCTGCGGCCACCAACGGTCGCACAGACACCCGGCTCAGGCCTCAGCGGCGTCGACGCGAACCAGCAGCCAGTTAGGGTCGCGGCTCTTGAGACGACGCTCGAAGGTCCAGAGCTCTGCGGTGCGCCGGTCGTCAACACCCTCGCCTTCCGGCCCCTTGGTGCGGCTGCGGAACTCGGCCAGGAACCGGACGGTCAGCCGGGCCCGGTCGTCATCCTCGACATCAGCACGGTCCAGATCGGCACGTGGCGGCTGGGTGAATTCGACGACTTCGGTGCGACCGTCTGAGACCCGCTGGTCAATCGCCGACGCAAAACCCGTCAGCACGCCTGGTGCCAGCAGATTACCCAGTGTCGTCTTGTCGCCCTCGGCGAATGCCTTGACGATCATTTCGTAGGCGGCCTTCGCGCCGTTCAGGAACCGGCTTAAGTCAAAGGATGGGTCAATCGCCTTCACGGCGGCCAGGCCGGTGAGTTCGACGCCATCGTCGGCGGGCTCGTCGATACGCTCCGGCGCACGCCCGGCAACGGCCGCAGTGGCAGTCTGCTCGCCCGGCTGGCGGCCCACGCGTCGACCCAGCACCGTGTAGAGCTGGTAGAGCACGACGACCGCGAGCGCGGCGAAGATGATGAGCTCAAGCACTTGCAACGGGCGACCTTCAGGGATTGGACGGAACGACTATACGCTCAATAGCGCAATATAGTCGCGGACCAACCTCTGGGTTAGGGGCAACGTTGCATCGTTTCAGGCGCCATGTTAGCCGCTCGCCGCGAAACCGGTGCAATCCTGCCCCTCTACAGAGACATAAAAGCCTGCCATGACCGATATCGATCCCGGCGCGGGCGCGCCCGAGGCCTCCGCCGAGCCCGGCATCCGCATCCTTGCCCAGTTCACCCGCGACCTGTCGTTCGAAAACCCGCGCGCGCCAGACGCCCTGCGCCCCAGCCCGGACCAGCCGGCGATCGACCTGAATGTCGAGATGAACGCGCGCGGCCGTGAGGACGGTCTTTTCGAAGTCGACCTGAAGCTTTCGGCCCGGGCCAACCGCCCGGACGGCCCGTTGTTCGTGGTCGAGTTGTTATATGGCGGTGTATTCCAGATCACCGGCGCCGAGCCGGACGAGATGGAGCCGGTGCTGCTGATTGAGTGCCCGCGCTATCTGTTCCCCTTCGCCCGCCAGGTGATCGCCGAGGTCACCTCGCAGGGCGGCTTCCCGCCCTTCCTGCTGGATCCGATCGACTTCGCCGGCGTCTACGCCTCGCGCAAGGCCCAGGCTGAGCAGCAGATCGGCAACGCCTAACCCGCTAGAGTCCGAACTGGCTCCAGAGTTCATCGCTCTTGACCACGTCGCGGATGAAGGCGGCGTGGGTCTGGCGCTCGTCATCGGTTGACCGGGCGGCCAGCGGTCGGGGCCGCTCGCCATAGGCGTTGCGCGATGACACGTGCTCTGTGCTGGCCACCGCCTCGGCCGTGAGTTCCAGTCGGCGCTCGCGCCCGCCCTTGAGTTCCAGATAGACCGCGGCCAGCAGCTTGGCGTCGATCAGCGCGCCATGCTTTTCGCGCTCGGACAGAGAGACCTTGAACCGCTTGCACAGGGCGTCGAGGGAATTGTGCATGCCCGGGAAGCGGTGCTTGGCCAAGGCCAGGGTGTCGATCCAGCGCCGCTCAGGAATCATCTCGCGACGGCAGTTCGCCAGCTCCCAATTGATGAAATTCCGGTCGAACCCGGCGTTGTGGGCGATCAGCGGGGCGTCGCCGACGAACTCCAGAAAGGCATCGACAACCTCGGGATGCTCGAACCTCGGCTTCCCCTTCAGAAAAGCCGCAGAGAGGCCGTGCACCTTTTCCGCCTCGGGCGGCATGTCGCGGCAGGGGTCGACATAGACATGGAACGAGCGGCCCGTCGGCACGTAGCTCTCGATTTCCAGACAGGCCAGCTCGACCAGCCGGTCGCCGGTCTTGGGGTCAAAGCCGGTGGTTTCCGTATCGAGGACAATCTCGCGCGCCATGGCCTGCTATTGGCGCCGTTCGCGCGTTGGTTTCAAGCGGCAGGTGCGCGCAGCGCCTTGATCACCTCGGTTACTTGCGTGCGGGCGGCCTCGAGACCCTTTCCGGTGTCGATCACATAGTCGGCGCGTTGGCGTTTCTCGGCGTCGGGCATCTGCTGCGCCAGGATGGCGTCGAGGCGTTCCGGGCTCATGCCTTCGCGGGCCAGCACCCGGTGGCGTTGCATCTCAGCCGGCGCAGAGACCACGATGACCGCATCCATGTTCTTGTCGCCGCCGGTTTCGTAGATCAGCGGCACGTCGAGGACGATCATGTCGGCACCGCTGGCGGTTGCGGCCTCGAAAGCATCGGCGCGGCTCTTGCCAATCAGCGGGTGGACGATGCTGTTGAGCCTGGCCATTGCCTCGGGATTGCCCAGCACCTGCTGGCGCAGCGCTTCGCGGTCCACCCGGCCCTCATTGACAGTGCCGGGAAAGGCGTCTCCCACCGGGCCGACAGCGACCCCGCCGACCGCATAGGCGGCGTGGACAGCGGCGTCAGCGTCATAGACCGGGATTCCGGCCTCGCGGAACATGGCTGCCGTGGTCGACTTTCCCATACCGATCGATCCGGTGAGGCCAATGATCTTCATGGGTTCATCGCCTTGAGCGCCAGCGCCCGGACATCCACGTCCAGCGGTGCAGGCTGTCCATAGAACAGTTCAAACGACGGTCGCGCCTGCCCGAGCAGCATCTCCAGGCCGTCCACCGTGGTGCGTCCCAAGGCGTAGGCCTGGCGCAACAACCCGGTTTCGAGGGGCTTGTAGACCATATCCATCACAACCAGACCCGGCTGGGTCTGGGACAGGGGAATGTCGAGATCACCTTCATCGTTGAGGCCCACGGTTGTCGCATTGATCACCGCTGTCGCCTCTCGCAGTGCGCCTGCCGCATGGCTCAGGGGCAAGGCCGACACCTTGGGGCCCAGGGCCGCCGCCAGGGCTTCCGCCTTACGAACGGTCCTGTTGATGACAAACACCTTGGGCGCGCCGCGTTCCAGCAGGGCGGCGACCGCGCCCCGGGCGGCGCCCCCGGCACCGAACACGGCCACAGGCCCGGCCCAGACGTCCCAGTCCGGCGCCTGGGCGGCGAAAGCGGCCATCAGTCCCAGCCCGTCCGTGTTGTCAGCGACGGTCCGGCCATCCGGTTCGAACAGCAGCACATTGGCGGCCCCGGCGGCTTCGGCCCGGGCCGTGGCCTTGTCCGCAGCCTTCAGGGCGGCTTCCTTGAACGGCACGGTGACATTCACCCCCCGAATGACCCCACCCCGCATGCCATCGACGAACCGCTCGAACCCGTAGGCGTCAGGCGCAAAGGTCACATACACGCCATCGATCCCTGAGGCGGCCAGCCAGGCGTTGTGCAGCACGGGCGACAGGGAGTGCGCGACAGGGCGCCCAACGACGCCGGCCACCAAAGTCCTGCCCGTAATCACGAAACGATTTCCCCGTGATGGCGCAAAAGGTCCAGAAGACCCATCAACGGCAGGCCCAGGATGGCGAAGTAGTCGCCTTCGATAGCCGAGAACAACTGGGCGCCGGGGCCCTCCAGCCGGTAGCAGCCCACCGACCCCAGTGCAGCCTCGCCTTCGGTCGCGAGGTACTCTTTCAGGAAGGCGTCGGAAAAGTTGCGCATGGTGAGCGTCGCGGTCACGACCTCGCGCCAGATGGGCGCGCCGTCTTTGGCGACCACCACGGCGGAATGCAGCTGGTGTGTCTTGCCGCGCAGAAGGGTCAGCCGCTGCCATGCCACGTAAAGATCGGGCGCCTTGTCGTAGAACTTCCCGTTCAGTTCCAGGGTCTGGTCGGCACCGATCACGAACCCGGTCCGGGCGCGCGAGACCCGCACCGCCTTCAGTTCCGCCAGCGCCTCGGCCACGTCGCGTGGACCGGCCCCCCGGGCCAGCATCTCCACCTTGACCGCGTCCTCGTCGACGCCAGCGACGACCGCCTGATAAGCAACGCCGGCACCGTCCAGCACGGCGCGCCGGGCGGCGCTCTTCGACGCAAGGATCACACTCATCCCAACACCTCGACCTGGCCGTGGCCCTTGTGCAGCAGGTTGAGCACCGCGGCTGCCGTCTCCTCGACCGAGCGGCGGGTCACGTCAATCGTGGGCCAGCCGTGTCGTTCATAAAGCCGGCGTGCGGCGATCACCTCTTCACGAACGGCGTCCTGGTCGATGTAGCTCGACTCCCTGGACTCTTTCAGGCTCAGCAAACGATTGCGCCGGATCTGGATCAGTCGGTCGGGCGCAATCAGCAGGCCAACAATGAGTGTGCCCTTCAGCTGGAGCAGCTTTTCCGGAAGAGGCCGCCCCGGGACAAGCGGGACGTTGGCCGCACGCACGCCGCGGTGGGCCAGATAAATGCAGGTGGGTGTCTTCGAGGTTCGTGACACGCCCAGCATCACCACATCGGCCTGTTCGAGATCCTGACCCCCCTGCCCGTCATCATGGCCGATGGCGTAATTCAGGGCGTCCATGCGGTTGAAATAGTCGTTGTCGAGCCGCAGGTGGGCTCCGACCCGGCTGGTGGTCGCCGCCCCCAGATAGCGCTGCATGGCGCTGACCAGCGGATCGAGCGCCGGAAGGCAGGGCATGTCCATCCGTCGACATCCTTCTTCAAGGGCGTCGCGCAGCTTGTCGTCTACGATGGTGTGCAGGACGATGCCGGGAGCTTCCTCGATGTCGCCCAATGCGCTGTCGAGTTGTCGCTGGGATCGGACCAGGGCGTAGATGTGCTCGATAGGCAGCACATTTTCGAAGCGGGCACAGACCGCGCGGGCCATGGCGTTCAGGGTTTCACCCGTCGAGTCAGACACCAGATGAACGTGGAAATAGGTCGCCAGGCGTGGCGGTGTCGAGTTGGGCAAGGTGGTTCCCGTCATGCTGACCCCACGAAGCTGGGGACGGATCCTGTGAACATACTCTTAGCGAAGCTCGGCGTGCTTGGGGATAGGCCGGATCGAGATTGGCGGAACCGGCGAACCCCGGGGACAGGCGGGAGGAAACCGGCTGTTAAAGTTTGGTTAACCCCCAGGCCTGGCCAAGCAGAACAAGCGCGGGAGCACATTATCGACAGCTGTGGTGAAGCTTCTCCCGAACACCGGTTGTTCCCCCAATCCTTAACAAAACCTTAAGGCGCTTGAGGGATCTGGCTGGATGTCCCCGTGACTCACAGGCGCTGGATATCCGCCTTGCTCCGTTGAAGAACCTGGGGACCGCCGCCTGGCGAAACCGGCCGCACCGCTTTTATCCAAGGTGTCGACAGGGCCTACTGTCCCTATTCCAACCCTGTTCAAGACTCTTAAGGGTAGAGAAGGAACGGGCTGTACGCGTGGGCCTTGAGCCTTGGGCGCAGGCAGGGTTTAAGGCCATCCATGAGCGAGACGACGCCCCGCCTCTTGAGAGCCCTGGCCGGCGAGACCCTGGATCGACCTCCTATCTGGTTTATGCGCCAGGCTGGACGGTCGCTGCCGGAGTATCGAGAGCTCAGGACCCGGGCCAAGGACTTCATGGCCTTCTGCTTCAATCCGGAGATGGCGGCGGAAGCGACGCTGCAGCCGATGCGACGGTTTCCCATGGATGGGGCCATCGTGTTTGCCGACATCCTGTTGCTGCCCCAGGCCCTGGGTCAGGAGGTCTGGTTTGAAGTGGGGGAGGGGCCCCGGCTAGGCGCCTTGCCGGACATCGGGCAGCTTCGGGATGCGGTCGAGGGTTCTACGGCAAAGCTGGCCAGTATCGGAGAGACCCTCAGCCGGGTCAGGGCGGAACTGGAGCCGGATCGCGCCTTGATCGGGTTTGCCGGGGCGCCCTGGACCGTGGCGACCTATATGATCGAGGGTCGTGGGTCGCAGCGCGAGGCGGCGCGGACCTATGCCTATGAGCATCCGGACGAACTGGATGCCCTGCTGGATGTCCTGGTGGACTCCACGGCACGCTATCTGGTGATGCAGGCGCGGGCCGGGGCCCAGGCGCTGAAACTGTTTGAGAGCTGGGCAGAGAACCTGGCCGAGGACGTGTTCGAGCGGATCGTCATTGGGCCGCATATCCGCATTATCGAGCAGGTCCGGGCCGCCGGGATCGATGTGCCCTTCATCGGATTTCCGAGGGGGTGCGGCGCCCTGGCGGAGAATTATGCGGCGAGGGTCCCGGTGCAGGGTGTGGCGCTGGACACCCAGGCCAGCTTCGCCATGGGCAGGCGGATACAGGCTGGAGGCAAGACCATCCAGGGCGCTCTGGACAACCTGTTGCTGCGAACCGGTGGCCCGGCGCTTGACCGGCGGGTGGATGCCCTCATCGAAGCCTGGAACGATGGGCCTTACATCTTCAATCTTGGCCACGGCGTGATGCCGGATACACCGATCGCACATATCGCCCAGGTGGTCGAACGCGTGACGGGCAAGTCGGTGAAGGCGTTTGCCCAGGTATGAGCCGGGTCGCGGTCGTTCTCTTCAATCTGGGGGGACCTGACAGCCTTGAGGCGGTGAGGCCCTTCCTTTTCAACCTGTTCCGCGATCCAGCGATCATCACTCTGCCGGCCATCGCGCGGTATCCCTTGGCGGCGCTGATCTCTACGACCCGAAGCAAGATGGCCCAGGCCAACTATGCGATCATGGGCGGTCGTTCGCCCCAGCTGCCGGAAACCGAGGCCCAGGCTGCGGCCCTGCTGGCTGAGCTGGCGTCGCGCGGGATGGAGGCCAGGACCTTCATCGCCATGAGTTACTGGAAGCCGTTCGTCCGCGATGCGGCGGCAGCTGTCGCTGCATGGGCCCCGGACCAGGTCGTGCTTTTGCCGCTTTATCCGCAGTTCTCGACCACCACGACGGCGTCGTCGCTGAAGGCGTGGGCCCGGTCTTACAAAGGATCCGGGGAGACGCGAGCCATCGGATGTTACCCGACCGCGCCGGGCGTTGTGGAGGCTTACGTCTCGGAGATCAGGAAGGCGTGGGAAACGGCGGGCCGGCCGACCAATGTGCGACTGTTGTTCTCGGCCCATGGGTTGCCGCAGCAGGTGATCGACGGGGGTGACCCCTATGAGGCGCAGATCCGGGCCACGGCGGCGGCGATTGCGCAACGCCTGCCGGAGCTCGCCGACTGGCAGGTCTGTTTCCAGAGCCGGGTGGGCCGCCTGAAGTGGATCGGGCCCTCGACCGACGACGCGATCCGCGACGCGGCGGCGGATGGGGTGGGCGTGTTGATCTCGCCGATCGCCTTTGTGTCCGAGCACATTGAGACGTTGGTCGAGCTGGACCATGAGTATGCCGAGCTGGCAGCGGGCCTTGGGCTCACGCCCTATCTTCGAGCCAGGACGCCGGGGGTTGGCCAGACGTTTATCGCCGAACTGGCGGACGCGGTGGAAGTGGCGCTGACCCGCACCGGCACGGCCCCGCATGGCGACTGGCGTTGTCCGGCGGCCTATGGAAAATGCGCCTGCAGAGAGGCCGCCCAATGAATACCTATGACCTGTTGCGCGGCCTGCACATCATCGCCGTGATCGCCTGGATGGCGGGCATGATGTACCTGCCACGGTTGTTCGCCTACCACACCGAGACCGCGCCGGTCGGCAGCGAGTTCGATGCCCACTTCAAGGTGTGGGAAGCCAAGCTGCTGCGGATCATCATCAATCCGTCGATGGTCCTGACCTGGATTCTGGGGGTCAGCCTGATCCTGTGGCACGTCTATGCGGCGAAGGAGGGCTGGGCGTTCCTTGGCCAACCCTGGATGATCGTAAAGCTGGGCGGGGTGATCTTTCTCAGCGCCTGGCACGGGTTTCTGGCGGGGTCGCGCAAACGCATTGCCGCCGGTGAGCGGCCCCGCACGGCGAAGTTCTGGCGGGCGACCAACGAACTGCCATTCCTGGCCGCGGTGGTGATGGTGCTGGCGGTGACGCTGCAGTTCGGTCAGCGCTGACGGCTTGACCCGGGGCGGGCGATGTGGTTCCGCTGGCCCACGCGTCGGGTTCCGGCGCGCCCCGCCTCTTACCGACCCCGCGTATCGCGATCCGGTCGGTCCCCAACGAACGTGAACCATACGCGCTCTACAGCGCGGCGATTATCTACAAGAACGCATATAGACATCTGTCTAGTTGCGACTGAAAAGCTGAGTAAAAACAATGTCTGAAGACAATACAGAGCTCGCCAACGAGACTGAAGCGCCCGAGGTGGCGATGGTCGATGGCGGCGAGCAGGAAGAGCCCACCGAAGCCTCCAAAGCCATTGCGGCGTTGGGGCTGACGCGGATGAGCCTGCAGGAACTGAAGGACAAGCCGCCGGTCGACCTGCTGGCCTTTGCCGAGCAACTGGAGATCGAGAACGCCAATTCCATGCGCAAGCAGGACATGATGTTCGCGATCCTGAAAGTGCTGGCCGAGGAGGGCGTGGAGATCTCCGGTTCCGGAACCCTGGAGGTTGTTCAGGATGGATTTGGATTCCTGCGTTCACCGGAAGCCAACTACCTGCCGGGCCCCGACGACATCTATGTGAGCCCGTCGCAGATCCGGAAGTTCGGTCTGCGCACCGGCGACACGGTGGACGGCGCGATCCGCGCCCCGCGCGAAGGCGAGCGATACTTCGCTCTGGTCAAGGTGGACCTGACCAACTTCGAGGATCCCGAACACGTGCGCCACAAGGTGCTGTTCGACAACCTGACCCCGCTCTATCCCGACCAGCGGTTCAAGATGGAGATCGACGATCCGACGCTGAAGGATCGTTCCGGTCGGGTGATCGATATCGTGGCACCCCTGGGCAAGGGTCAGCGCTGCCTGATCACCGCGCCGCCGCGCGTCGGCAAGACGGTGATGTTGCAGAACATCGCCAAGTCCATCGAGTTGAACCACCCCGAGTGCTATCTGATCGTGCTGTTGATCGACGAACGGCCCGAAGAAGTCACCGACATGCAGCGCACCGTGAAGGGTGAGGTCATCTCCTCGACCTTTGACGAGCCCGCGACCCGCCACGTGCAGGTGGCCGAGATGGTGATCGAGAAGGCCAAGCGCCTGGTCGAGCACAAGCGTGACGTGGTGATCCTGCTGGACTCGGTCACCCGTCTGGGCCGCGCCTACAACACGGTGGTGCCGTCGTCGGGCAAGGTGCTGACCGGCGGTGTGGACGCCAACGCCCTGCAACGGCCGAAGCGCTTCTTCGGCGCGGCGCGGAACATCGAGGAGGGCGGCTCGCTCACCATCATCGCCACCGCGCTGATCGATACCGGCAGCCGGATGGACGAAGTCATCTTCGAAGAGTTCAAGGGCACGGGTAACTCGGAAATCGTGCTGGACCGCAAGGTCGCCGACAAGCGGATCTATCCGGCCATCGACGTGCTGAAGTCCGGCACGCGCAAGGACGAACTGATCACTCCGAAGGACCAGCTGCAGAAGACCTACATCCTGCGCCGCATTCTTTCGCCCATGGGCGCGCAGGATGCCATCGAGTTCCTGCTGGACAAGCTGCGGTCGTCGAAGAACAACGACGAGTTCTTCCAGTCGATGAACACCTGATCCCGAAGATAACAAAAACAACGGGTTAAGGGCGACCGAAAGCAAAATCGGCGCTGTGGCGAAACAAGCGCAGGCTGGCGGGGGTCTGTCGGCCTCCGTGCGCTCAGGGAGGGGTTGGTGATGATCAAGGTTTACGGCACAGGCGCGGCGAGATCGCGTCGGGTCCTCTGGGCGCTGGAGGAAGTGGGCGCGCCTTACGAGGTGGTCACCATCCAGCTGCCGGCCAGGGATCACAGCCCGGAGTACCTCAAGATCAATCCGACCGGCGCGCTGCCCGCCATCACCGATGGCGAGATGGTGCTGACCGAGAGCCTGGCGATCTGCGAGTACGTGGCCCGCAAGCATGGCAGTGACCTGGCTCTCAACCCCGATCACCCTGAGTATTACGGCTATCTGGAGCTCATCTATTTTGGCGAGGCGACGTTGGCGCCGCCCCTCTCCTGGGCGCGCCGGTTCGCCAGCCACCCCAACGGCGTGAGTGACGCCCGCCAGAAGTTTGGCGAGCGGCTGGAATTCCTCGAAGCCAAGCTGGCCGACGGTCGCGAGTTTCTGGCCGCCGGGCGCCTGACGCTGGCGGATATTTCGGTGATCTACACCCTGGGGCTCTCGGAGCTGTTTGGCCTTCACGACGTGGTCCCGCCAGCCATCGTGGCTTACGAAGATCGCCTGAAAGCTCGCCCGGCGTACCAGCGGGCGTACTCGGCCTGACCCGGTACGGCTAATTCCTACCTGCGGGTGGGTGTTTCACGTGAAACAACTGGGATTGTGGCAGCGCCCCCTCCACCCTTCGGGTCCCCCTCCCCCGAAATCGCTACGGCATTCACACATCGTCGAATATGGCTGCTTTTTTCCTTCGCCCCTTGTGGGAGAAGGTGGGCCGCGTGAGCGGCTCGGATGAGGGGTCGCGCGGCGATTGTTCCAGTAAAACAGAGTGTTATTCTGTGAGAGGAA